>JASLCM010000261.1 GCA_030151845.1 Bacteroides sp. | reverse complement strand
CAAGAACATTTTTACAGATTGTGCACTTAGCTGCTTCTATTTTCTTAATGAAGACAATCGCTTTGAGCAATATCATGTAAATTGTAGTGGAGTTATGAATTTTTCCAACTTAATCACCCTTAAAAAGAGTAATAAGTTAGAAGAAAGTGCTGAAACCACTAAAAAATTAACTTCTTCTTTCTTTAAGGAATTAGTTAAGATTTATCATAACGAAATTTATTAATAACAAAGCAGACAAATGGAGTCAGTTTCTTTTATTCAATGGTGTCTAGACCATCTTAATTACTGGACAATTACTTTACTGATGACGATAGAAAGTTCGTTTATCCCTTTTCCATCGGAACTAGTAGTTCCCCCAGCCGCTTATAAAGCAGCAGTAGGCAAGGAGTTAAACATCTACTTAGTTGTCGTATTTGCAACCATTGGAGCTGACTTAGGAGCACTTGTTAACTACTATCTTGCACTGTGGTTGGGTCGTCCCATCGTATATAAATTTGCAAATAGCAGAATTGGGCACATGTGCCTTTTAGATGCTAATAAAGTACAACATGCAGAGGAGTATTTCGATAAGAGAGGAGCACTCTCTACCTTTATTGGCCGACTTATTCCTGCAATAAGGCAACTCATTTCAATCCCTGCTGGGCTGTCAAAAATGAAAATATCAACATTTCTTCTCTATACAACAATTGGAGCAGGAATATGGAATTCCATTTTAGCCGCCTTAGGATACTATTTTTCTACTGTTCCAGGTATAGAAACCGAAGAACAACTCATAGAAAAAGTTACAACCTATAGCAAAGAAATTGGATACTTTATCATAGCAGCAGTTGTTATCGCTATAACAATACTCATTTATAAAGGAGTTAGAAAGAGAAAGTAGAGTAACATTATTATATAAAAAAAGGAGAATGATATCATTCTCCTTTTTTTATATTGGTCTCTATCGAAAAATTACTTTAAAGCAGCTAAAGCCTTATCATAGGCTGGCTCTTGCGTTATTTCAGGAACAAGTTCTGTATAGAGAACCTTACCAGCCTCGTCTAATACAACTACAGAACGAGCTAATAAACCACAAAGAGGACCATCTTGCATTAAAACTCCATACTCTTTACCAAACTCGGGGGAGCGGAAATCAGACAAAGGAACCACATTTTCAATACCTTCTGCAGTACAAAAACGAGCATGTGCAAAAGGAAGGTCTTTAGAGATAGCCAATACAACCGTATTCTTCATCTCTGAAGCTAACTTATTAAACTTTCTAACCGAAGCAGCACATACACCAGTATCTAAGCTTGGAAAGATATTTAAAACCACACGTTTACCTTTTAAACTTTGAAGCTCAAGCAAACTTAAATCTGTTTTTACGAGCTTGAATGCAGGTGCTAATTCACCTACTTTTACAAATTCTCCTACTAACTTAACTAATTCACCTTTAAATTTTGTTGTCATAAAAAATATTTTTTGGATCACCCTACGGGTAATTTTCGTTAATAATCTACAAGATATAGAACAAAAGTAGAAGAGATTAAGTTCACAACTATGTTAACAATATTAGAAAAAGAAGAGGTTATCCCCCTCTAATTCTTTGGATCTTCTATTATTTTTTAACAAATAAGCCTCAATCTATATTATGAAAATGGTACATTTGTATTTACATTGTAATGACGTATATGAAACATAGACAAACACTACTCATATTATTTACTCTTTTCTTATTTTTTCCCTTAAACGTTATTGCACAAATAAAAGGCTTAGTAAGAGACTCTTTAACCAAAGAACCCCTTACCTATATCTCTGTTTTTTATGAGGGGAAAGGTGTTGGAACAGTAACAGACAACGAAGGGAAATTTCGAGTTTCAAAAAGACAAGATACAAACGAGCTAACCTTTTCATCCATTGGATATCAAACCAAAAAGGTGAAAGTTACCAACCCCAATAAATTCTTAACTGTAGATTTGGCTACTGATGATGTCCTTCTTAGTGAAATTGTAATCAAACCCAAAAAGGAAAAATATTCTAGAAAGAACAACCCTGCCGTTGAGTTTATGAAGAAAGTGATAGCCCATAAAAAAGGGTTAAAGCTCAAGAACAACGACTATTACAGCTTTCAAAAATATCAAAAAATGAGAACCTCATTAAATGATATTACAGATGAGCAATTAGAAAAAGGCATTTATAAAAAATTAGCCTTCCTAAAAGATCAGATGGAAGAGTCTGCTTCTACAGGAAAGAGAATCTTACCCGTTTCCATTCAAGAGAGCGTAACAAGGGAGATCTATCGAAAATCACCCGAGAGTCAGAAGAGTTTCATTGAGGCAGAACACTCCTCTGGAGTAGATGACTTCTTTGCCACAGGAGATATGCTAGGTACAGTACTCTCTGATGTCTTTACAGATATCAACATTTACGACAGTGACATCCGCCTTCTTCAAAGAAGATTTGTGAGCCCGATAGGCTCTACTGCCACCTCTTTTTATCAATTTTACCTCATGGATACAATACAGGTGGCAAAAGATCAAGAGATGATTCATCTTAGCTTTGTGCCAGCCAATCCGCAAGACTTTGGTTTTGCTGGTCATATCTATGTAATGAACGACTCCACCTATGCCGTAAAGAAGTGTACCATGAACTTACCCCGCCATACAGGTGTGAATTGGGTAACCAATCTTGATATTATCCAAGAGTACACACAACTCCCCGATGGTAACTGGGTATTGACTCATGATGACATGACCGTTGAACTCGAATTAATGAAAGGTGTTAGAGGAGTGGAAGTACAACGTACCACAAGATACAACAACTACGCTTTTGAAGCTATATCCGATAAAGAATTTAAGCATAAACAAGATATCATAAGACAACCCAAAGCACAAAATCGGTCGGCAGCCTATTGGGCTGAAACTCGTGATGTACCTTTAACTGAAACCGAAGGACAGATGGATCAGTTCATGGACCAACTAACACGTGTCCCTGGGTTTAAATACTTCATTTTAGCAGCTAAAGCTGTGATTGAAAACTACATTGAAACAGGAAGTAAAGGTAAACCTAGTAAAGTAGATTTAGGTCCGATTAACACCATGATTACAAGTAACCATGTAGATGGACTACGGTTAAGAATGAGTGCTACAACCACAGCAGATTTAGATCCACATTGGTTTTTTAAAGGGTATGGAGCCTATGGATTCAAAGATAAAAAGTGGAAATACGAAGGAGAAGTAACCTATTCAATCCGTCCTAGAGAGTTCTTCCCTTGGGAGTATCCGCAACACTATATCTCCTTAGGTTACAGATACGATGTTATGTCGCCCATGGATAAGTTCTTAGATACAGATAAGGATAACGTCTTTGTCTCCCTGAAGACCTCTCCAGTAGACCAAATGTCTTACATGCGCGATATCAACCTCAACTATAAGTATGAAAACTACAAAGGTTTAGGTATTGAGTTAATGGCACGACATAGAAATGATGAACCTACAGCTCAATTGGCTTACTATAAAAACGATGAAAACAAAACCTTGGTTCATGACATTACTACCGCCGAATTAAAAGGAACACTTACCTATTCACCGGGACAAACCTACATCAATACAAAGCAACGAAGACGTCCTGTGAATATGGATGCACCCAAATTTACACTATCCCACACAACAGGATTCAAAGGGTTAGGTGGAGAGTATAACTTCAATCTTACCGAAGCGAGCCTATGGAAAAGATTCTGGCTCTCATCGTGGGGGAAATTAGATATGACCTTAAAAGCAGGAGCACAATGGAATACTGTTCCTTTTCCTCTTCTTATCTTACCTGCAGCCAACCTCTCCTATATTACACAAAACAATGAGACCTTCAATTTAATTAATAACATGGAGTTTCTCAATGATAGGTATGCCTCCTTCTCCTTCTCCTACGACATGAATGGAAAGCTACTTAATCGTATCCCCTTAATTAAGAGACTAAAATGGAGAGAGGTTTTCCGGGTAAAAGGACTCTTTGGTACTTTAACAGATAAAAACAACCCCTACCTCAGTGATAACCCTGAACTCTTCCTGTTTCCAACAAGAAACGGGGAGACTACCAGCTTCGTTATGGATAAAAAAACACCCTATTTAGAAGCTAGTGTAGGAATTTATAATATCTTTAAACTACTACATGTCGAATATGTACATCGTTTAACCTATCGCGATCATCCAAACATTAATAAAAATGGAGTTCGCTTCATGATACAACTGGTATTTTAATATGCAACCACTAGCGGAACGTTTACGACCAACAACATTAGATGAATACATCGGCCAACAACACCTGGTAGGTCCCAATGGTGTTCTACGTACAATGATCTCAACCGGTAGATTGTCCTCTTTTATTTTATGGGGACCTCCTGGAGTAGGTAAGACCACATTGGCCCATATTATATCTAATGCTTTAGATCGAACATTCTACACGTTAAGTGCTGTAACCTCTGGAGTCAAAGATGTTCGAGAAGTTATAAGTAAAGCTAAAAACAACCGTTTCTTTTCTCAAGCAAGTCCCATTTTATTTATCGATGAGATTCATCGGTTTAGCAAATCCCAGCAAGACTCACTCCTAGGAGCAGTAGAGGAAGGAACCATTACACTAATTGGAGCCACTACCGAAAATCCATCCTTCGAGGTTATTCGTCCGCTGCTATCAAGGTGTCAACTCTATATACTCAAACCTCTAGCAAAAGAAGACCTTCTCACTCTGGTTGACCGTGCTCTAAAAAAAGATGTGCTATTAAGCAAACGAGAGATAGCGGTTAAAGAAGATAAAGCACTTCTTCGATTCTCTGGAGGTGATGCAAGAAAATTATTAAATATTTTAGAGCTTATTGTAGATTCCGAATCGAATG
>JASLCM010000260.1 GCA_030151845.1 Bacteroides sp. | reverse complement strand
TTAAAAAAGCAATTCACGATACAGATATCGACACTTTAAAAGTGATAGCATCTCACATTAACCTAGTAGGTGCAGAGATAGAGATGCTTAATCTTCAAAACAGAGAGAAAATTTTAAAAGAAATTTTAACTCCTTTAAAAGAGGATTTTGATTATATTTTAATAGATTGCTCCCCCTCATTAGGGCTTATTACAGTAAATTCGCTTACAGCTGCCGACTCTATTATTATTCCAGTACAAGCGGAGTACTTCGCGCTAGAGGGTATTAGTAAGTTACTAAACACTATCAAAATCATTAAAGGAAAACTGAACCCTTACCTAGAAATTGAGGGATTTCTTTTAACAATGTACGATTCTAGACTTCGACAAGCAAATCAAATCTACGATGAGGTGAAAAAACATTTCCAAGAGCTTGTCTTTAAGACTGTAATACAGCGTAATGTAAAACTAAGTGAAGCTCCAAGCTATGGCTTACCTACTATTCTTTATGATGCAGATTCTAATGGGGCAAAAAATCACTTAGCACTGGCAAAAGAGATTATTAAGAAAAACGAAAAGAAATAACGAAGATATGGCACAAAAAAGGAATGCATTAGGACGAGGATTAGACGCTTTACTCTCAATGGATGATGTGCAAACCGAAGGCTCCTCTTCAATCAATGAAATAGAATTAGCAAAAATTGCTGTTAATCCACACCAACCTAGAAGAGAGTTTGATGTTACTGCCCTACAGGAATTAGCAGACTCCATCTCAGAAGTTGGTATAATCCAACCCATCACTCTAAGAGAAGTTTCGGAAGATGAATATCAGATTATAGCAGGAGAGAGAAGGTATCGAGCCTCTATCATGGCTGGATTGAAAACTATCCCTGCTTACATTCGAACTGCCGATGACGAAAATGTCGTAGAAATGGCTCTTATTGAAAACATTCAAAGAGAAGATTTAAATGCAATAGAAATTGCATTAGCTTATCAACATCTACTCGATGAATATAAACTTACACAGGAGCGATTGAGTGAACGTGTTGGTAAGAAAAGAACTACAATAGCAAATTATATTCGATTACTTAAACTACCTGCCCAGGTTCAAATGGCTTTAAGAAATAAGCTAATAGATATGGGACATGCGAGAGCACTACTTCCTTTACAAGATCCCAAGCTACAAGTTGACTTGCTGGAGGAGATTCTAGAGAAGGAGCTTTCTGTTCGAAAAGTTGAAGAACTAGTTAAAGCTATAAATGCTGGGGAAGAAAATAAACCCCAAAAAGAGAATAAAAAAACAAAGTTACCTGAAGAATTCAACCTATTAAAAAAACATTTATCTGGTTTTTTCAATACTAAGGTTCAGTTAACCTGCTCAAGTAAAGGAAAAGGGAAAATCAGTATCCCCTTTAAAAACGAAGAGGAGCTTGAGCGAATCATTGAGATTTTTGACACTCTAAAAAAATAAATGAGTAGAATAAACTGTTTTAAGATATACTGGGCAGCTTTAATCTCCCTCCTTTTCAGTGGAATACAGCCTGCATTTGCAACTTCAAAAGAATTTTACTCTTATGGAGATACACTTGTTAGCCCCATTGAGCAAAAAGATACAGTCCCAACGCAAGTAGAAATAGAGGACCACGAACTAATACCTACTCCAGCTGTTGTTGATTCTGTCTCTCCTACACAACAAGTAGAGACCAAGCAATGGATACCTGACCCTCAAAAGGCAACATGGCTAGCCTTAATCATTCCTGGCGGTGGACAAATATACAACAAGAAGTACTGGAAGTTACCTATTTTTTATGGTGGATTTGCTGGATGTGCATACGCTATAAGTTGGAACAACAAAACATACAAAGATTATGCACAAGCCTATCGAGACATCATGGATGACAACCCTAACACCAATAGTTTTTTAGACTTACTTCCCCCCAATAGCAATTGGAATGAAAGTCAGCTAAAAACTCTTTTAAAAAATAGAAAAGACCGATTTAGGAGATATCGAGATTTAAGTGTCTTTGCACTTATCGGTGTATACGTTTTATCGGTAGTGGATGCATATGTGGATGCTGAACTATCCAATTTTGACATTACACCTGATTTAAGTATGAGAATTGAGCCTACGATATTTAAAGATAATGGTACTAAATTCACCAATCAATCTGTAGGAATTCAATGCAGTTTACGATTTTAATTAAGCAAACACCAAATGAACAAGAAAACTCTTTTAAGCCTAACCCTTGCACTCTTTATTTGTACATTTAATCTATATGCTCAGGAATTAAGAGTAGAGATTAAGAACAATGGGGAAGTCAAAGAAGAAATTTTCGACTTACCCTCAAGCATGACATACCCACTTGATAGTTTGTTAAGTGAGTGGAAAGTAAAGAACTACCTCTTAACAGATGAAAGTTGCAGTACAGCTGAAACTAGTCCGCTGTTCAGTGATTCTGTTTATATCGATAGGCTTTCCCGAATCCCCTCTATTATGGAGATGCCTTATAATGAAGTTGTACGAGCTTTTATAGATATGTACGCTAATCGGCTGAGACATCAAGTATCTTTCATGTTAAGTGCTGGTAACTTCTACATACCTATCTTTGAAGAAGCATTGGATGCTTACAACCTCCCTTTGGAGCTAAAATATCTTCCAGTTATAGAATCTGCTTTAAACCCAATTGCTACTTCTAGAGCTGGTGCTGTTGGCTTATGGCAGTTTATGATTGGCACAGGAAAAATTTATGGACTAGAATCAAACAGTTTAGTAGATGATCGCCGAGATCCCATAAAATCATCTTGGGCAGCAGCTAGGTATTTAAATGAACTTTATGAGATATATAAAGATTGGAACTTGGTTATCGCTGCATATAATTGTGGACCAGGAAACATAAACAAAGCCATAAGAAGATCTGGAGGTGAAACAGACTATTGGAAAATATATAACTTTCTCCCAAAGGAAACCAGAGGGTATGTGCCTGCTTTTATTGCGGCAAACTATATTATGACCTATTATTGTGACCATAAAATATGCCCAATGGAGACCAATATTCCCGCGGATACTGACACTATTCAGATCAGTAAGAAGTTACATCTAAAGCAGGTTGCTGAACTTTGTAACATCGACTTAGAACAACTCAAAAGCCTCAACCCACAATATAAAAAAGAGGTTATTCCTGCGAATTCAACCAAGCAATACTCACTCAGGCTTCCCTTAAACCAAATTAGTAGCTTTATTGATGTGCAAGACTCTATCTATGATTACAAAGCAACAGAGTTCTTTACAAATAGAGCAATAGTCCAGACCCAGACTAAATCAAACAACACGACAGGTAACAAAAATACACCTACCTATTACAAGATTAGAAATGGAGATTCTCTTTCTAAAATAGCAAGTAAGTTTGGAGTTTCAGTCAGAAACCTAAAGAGATGGAATAATCTTAGATCAGATAGAATTTCTGCAGGAAAGCGACTTAAAATATACAAGTAGGTAGCGTTGTTCTGCAACTTATTTTACCTATTTTTGTTTACACTGTATTATTGAAGAGAGATATGAAGAATGAAAAAGAGTTGGCCGAAGAGGTAATGATTCAAAATGCTTTCCAGCAGTTGCTTAATGATTATTTATCTACTAAGCATAGAAAGCGTAAGGAGATTATTACCAAAGCGTTTAATTTTGCAAATCAGGCACATAAAGGGATTAAGCGTAGATCAGGTGAACCTTACATCATGCACCCTATCACTGTTGCCTCCATTGTTTGTAACGAAATAGGGTTAGGCTCTACTTCAATATGTGCTGCTCTACTGCATGATGTTGTTGAGGATACAGACTATACCATCGAAGATATAAACAATATTTTTGGTCCTAAAATAGCTCAAATTGTAGATGGTCTAACCAAAATATCAGGTGGTATTTTTGGGGATAGAGCATCTGCTCAAGCTGAAAACTTTAAGAAGCTTTTACTTACCATGTCGGATGACATTCGAGTTATCCTGATAAAAATTGCTGACAGATTACACAACATGAGGACTTTAGGTTCTCTACTTCCTAATAAACAATATAAAATAGCAGGGGAAACACTCTATTTATATGCCCCCTTAGCCCATAGACTTGGATTAAACAAAATTAAAACTGAACTCGAGGATTTAAGCTTTAAGTATGAACATCCAGAAGAGTATAGAGAGATTCAGCTTAAACTGAAAGAGACAGCAACTGCACGCGATGAAGTGTTTAAGAAGTTTACAACCCCAATTAAAGAGAAACTTGACAACATGGGGTTGCAATATAGAATTCAAGCTAGAATAAAATCTATTTACTCGATATGGAGAAAGATGCAAACAAAACATATCCCTTTCGAAGAGATTTATGATATTCTAGCGGTACGGGTTATCTTCAAACCCAAACAGTTAGAGGATGAGCTTAATGATTGTTTCAAAATTTACGTTGCTCTTTCCAAGGTTTACAAGCCTCATCCTGACCGACTAAGAGACTGGGTAAATCATCCTAAAGCGAATGGCTATCAAGCTCTTCATGTTACTCTTATGGGAGCAAATGGACAATGGATTGAAGTGCAAATCCGGAGTGAGAGAATGAACGATGTTGCCGAACAGGGACTTGCTGCACATTGGAAGTACAAAGAGGGAGGAGGAAGTGAAGACCAAGGAGAGCTAGATAAATGGCTCGAAACTATTCGAGAAATTCTTGATGATCCTGAGCCAGATGCTATGGATTTCCTAGATACAATAAAGCTAAATCTATTTGCTTCTGAAATTTTTGTTTTTACTCCAAAAGGAGACATTAAAACAATGCCACAAAACTCTACGGCTTTAGATTTTGCTTTCTCATTGCACACTGACCTAGGACTTCGTTGCATTGGGGCAAAAGTTAATCACAAATTAGTTCCTCTTAGCCATATCTTAAAAAGTGGAGATCAAGTAGAAATCCTTTCTTCTAAAACAGAGCGTGTTCAACCTCAATGGGAAGAGTATGCCACTACTGCTAAAGCTAAAACAGAAATAGCCTCTTTTTTGAGAAAACAAAGAAAAGCTAATCAAATCCAAGGGGAGAAAATGTTAATCTCTTTTTTAAAGGAGAACGGTTTAAAAGTAGAGAATAGTACCATAGAAAAATTAATCACACTGCATAGCTTGGCTAAGAAAGAGGATCTCTTTACAGCTATAGGTAGTGAGAGCATTATTCTTGATGAAGATCTATTGGAGGAACTCAAAGCGAAGCAAGGTCCTAACTGGAAAAGATACTTAACTTTCTCTTTTGGCTCAAACAAAGAGAGTAATAGTCCAAACAAAGGGAGTGGTAAAACATTAAACATCAATACCAAAAAAGTCCTTTTGCTAAATGAGCAATCTTTTGAGGATAATGTTAGGATAGCAAGCTGCTGCAAACCTATTCCTGGTGATGATGTACTTGGTTATATAGAAGAGCAAGATGGCTGTATCTATATACACAAGAGACAATGTCCAACTGCTATTAAGCTTAAGAGTAGTTTTGGAAATAAGATTCTAGCCACTAAATGGGATACAAAAAAGATTTTAACTTTTGAGGTTTCTATCTATATCAAGGGAATTGATACCGTGGGACTTTTAGGGGAAGTGACAGAGGTTATATCTAGTCAGTTAAAAGCGAATATAAAGAATATTAACATAGCTACAACCGATGGGATTTTTGAGGGCAATATTAAGCTGGATGTTTTTGATTCAGAAGATGTAAAAACAATATGTAAACGTTTAAAAAAGATTCCTTCGATTAAGGTTGCAAGTAGAGTAGAATAGTATTTATAGACATTCACTTATTAAGAACCTTTTTCTAGCTCTTTAATCATTTGAGCGAGCTCATTTCGAATACTCTTTAGACTCTTTACAACTTCAAAATTTTTGTTTGTCAGTTCTTTATTGTGTTTAAGTCTCTGTTTTGCACCAGATAATGTTAAACCTCGCTCTTTTACAAGGTGATAAATCACTTGTATTTTTTCAATGTCTTCTTTTTGATACTTACGCGTACCTGCTCTATTCGTTTTAGGTTTAATATGAGGAAACTCTTTCTCCCAAAAACGTAGTAAGGATTCATTCACATCAAAATAGGCAGCAACCTCCTTGATTGAATAGTAGAGTTTCTTACGTAATGGTTCTTCTCTCCTTCTCATGCAGCTCTTTTTCTTTGTCAATTTAATCAAACACTTTGCCATGATTGGCAGCTATCTGAATCATACGCTCATAATCTTCAGGCGAAAGGTCCATAAAATAGTAGTTCACAGGATTTACCACCTGTCCCTTAACATGAACCTCATAATGTAGATGAGGTCCCGTGCTCTTTCCAGTACTACCTACCCCACCTATAACTTCTCCTCTTACAACTTTCTTACCAAGCTTTGTTCTGAAGTCTCTAAGATGTGCA
>JASLCM010000050.1 GCA_030151845.1 Bacteroides sp. | reverse complement strand
TATCGGACTCGAACCGATCACCTCAACACTGCCAGTGTTGCGCTCTAGCCAGATGAGCTAACCCCCCATAAATAGATGCGGCAAATATAATACTTCTCTCTCAAATTATTGCTATTTTTGTGTAAAATAAAAAATATGTTGATCTACAATACGACTTATCACCTCGTAGATGAGGTAGAAAAAAACTTTTTAATTTGGATAAAGGAGAGTGTAATTCCTACAAACTTAAATAGTGGATTGATGAAAAATCCAAGAATGTGTAAACTCTTGAGTCATCAAGAAGCTGGTAATTCTAGCTATACATTGCAGTGGGAAGTAGATAATACTGCTGTTTTGCATGAATGGCACATGAAGCTTGGTGCTAAGCAGCATGAAGAGATGGGGCAAATCTTTGGTGATAAGGTCATCTCTTTGCCTACTTTAATGGAAGAAGTTGATGAGTAAGCTCATTCGAGATAAGGTTATTTTAGGTATTGATCCCGGTACAACAATCATGGGGTATGGTGTGATTCAAATCATATCAAATAAACCTCATATGATAGCTATGGGTGTGATAGATTTAAGAAAGGTAAAGAATCACTATCTAAAGCTGAAGCATATTCATGAAAGAGTTTATGGACTTATTGATAGTTTTTTGCCAGATGAGGTTGCTATTGAAGCTCCATTTTATGGGAAAAATGTTCAATCTATGCTTAAGTTAGGAAGGGCTCAAGGTGTTGCTATGGCTGTAGCTTTAAGTAGAGATATCCCTATAACAGAGTATGCCCCACTGAAAATAAAAATGGCTATAACAGGTAGTGGTAAAGCATCTAAAGAACAAGTAGCAGGTATGCTACAAAGAATGTTTAAAATAGCCGATTCTAATATGCCTCAGTTTCTTGATGCAACTGATGGCTTGGCTGCTGCATATTGTCACTTTTTGCAGTTAGGCAGACCCGCTGTTGAGAAAAATTACAACAGTTGGAAGGACTTTATTAATAAAAACCCAGGACGTGTTAAAAAATAAAGAGTTAGAGAGGAAAGGTCAAGGAGTGAGACTGAATTTTATTTTTGGTCTCTTAGCTCTTATTATACTTGTTTGTGGATGTAAAAAAAGCTCTAATTCTTCGAAGGATAGCAAATTATATTTTCCTAAAAATTATGTAGAGCTATCATACTCATCGGATTCTACTACTTTTTCATTTTGGTCTCCCTTGGCTGAGGAAGTTCGAGTTATGTTATTTGATCAAGGAGATAGAGGTGCTGTTAGTGAAGTTTTTGAAATGAAAAAAAATGGAAAACTGTGGAGTTGCTCTGTTTTAAGAGATCTAAAAGACCATTATTTTACTTTTAACGCTAAGGTAAATGGTAAGTGGTTAGGAGAAACTCCTGGTTTACTGCCTATAAGTACGGATCTTAGTGGAAAAAGAGCTGCGATTATAGACTGGAAAGAGACTTATAATAAAGAAGAGCAAAAAGAGAGTGCGTTATCCTCTAACAACTTACTAGATGCTATTATATATGAGATTGACTTAGAGGCAATAGCTACTTCCTCTCATGAAGTCTATTTATTTTTACTAGATCAGATTTCTCATTTGTCTGAGTTAGGAATAACTCATGTTTTATTTTCAAATGTAAGAACCCAGAATGAAGAGCTAATAAATAAGAGAGGAATTAAAAACTTAACTGTTCCCTGGAGTGGTTTCTCCTCAACTGTGAGTTCACCTGCAAACTTAATAAGAAGATTTAGGACCTTAATAGAGTCTTTTCATCAGGCGGGAATTGGTGTCGTATTAGAGAAAAATTGGATCGATATTGAAAAGAAAACAGCTTTTACTTACTCTTATCCCTACTCAATATTAGAAAAGGCGAGGGGTGGGGAAGAGGTTATGCAAGACTATTTAATTGAATCCTTACTTTACTGGCAAAAAGAGTATGGAATAGATGGTTTTCATTTTATAGGGGTAGAGAGCTTTAGTCCTAAATTTATAGATAAAATAAAAAATAGTTTGGAGGAGAAGCAGCTATTGTATTTTGGAACACAAACTTTTAGTGGAGAAGAGAAAATACAAGAGTTTCCTTTACTCAGGCAGATGTATGTAGGAAATGAGGAAGAGGAGCAGTCAGACCAATTTAATTTTTACAACTTTATTGTAAATACTCCAGCAGTGAAAGAGGAGACACTACTAAATCTTTTTTTACCAGATTACTTAAATAACACAGGAAAGAGCTTGAGAGCGATCAATAGTATACCTACCAGTAAAGGTGGAACTTTTTCAGCTCTTTTTGTAGATCAAAACCCCTATAAGTTGAAGCAGTATCAAAAGATGGCATTGGCCTATTTATTAACTTCTACTGATACACCTCTTTTGAGAGCTGGTGAGGAGTTTTTTATGTCGGAAGATAAAGGTGGATTGGAATGGTTTACTGTAGAATCAAATAAAGAGCTATTTTTTTATGTAAAGGAGTTAATTAGAATGAGGAAATCTCATCCAGCCTTTAAGCTTTTAGCAGATCAGAGTAAAAGACAAAATGTAGTTCCTTTAACTAGCTCTCCTAATGTATTTGCTTATTCCTTAGTGAATCATGCAAATGGCGACTCTTGGAAAGAAATTGTAGTTGCATACAATCGCGGTAACTATTCAGAGAAGATAGAGGTGGCTACTGGTAAATATACTGTCGTTGCTAATGAGTGGAGTGTAAGCTCAGCTGGCTTGGGTACACTTTATGGTCCTTCTTTATACATTGCCCCTCATTCAGTATTAATTTGCTATCTAGAGGAGTAATCTTATTTTTCTGTGAACATCTTCTTTTATAAGCTGTTATGAATGTATAGTTAATCTTTAAATTATATGTTATGAAGTTTTTTATTGATACAGCAAATTTAGATGAGATTAAAGAGGCTTTTCACCTTGGTGTACTCGATGGTGTTACAACTAACCCTTCATTAATGGCAAAAGAGGGCATAAAGGGGGTAGATAATCAGCATGCTCATTATAAGAAAATCTGTGATTTGGTAAAAGGAGATGTTAGTGCAGAAGTTATCAGTACTCAATATGAAGAGATGATAAAAGAGGGTACTACTCTTTCTAAATTAGATGAACACATAGTTGTTAAGGTTCCTTGTACTCTTGATGGAATACGTGCTATAAAGTATTTCTCATCGGTAGGAATACGAACAAATTGTACTTTAGTTTTTTCCATAGGACAAGCACTGTTGGCAGCTAAGGCGGGTGCTACTTATGTTTCACCTTTTGTGGGTAGGTTGGATGATGTTTCTGAGGATGGAGTTGCTTTAGTAGCAGATATTGTTCAGGCTTATGATACTTATGGTTTTGAAACCGAAGTACTGGCCGCTTCAATTAGGCATACAAAACACATTGTTGAGTGCTTGAATGTGGGTGCAGATGTAGCAACTTGTCCGCTTAAAGCGATTAAAGGCCTGATTAAGCACCCTTTAACAGATAGTGGCTTGCAGCAGTTCTTAAGAGATTATGAAAAGATAAGATAGATGAGTTTAAATAGGGAGTAATTACTCCCTATTTATTTTTTCAACCCCTTTGAAGAGGAGAGGTAAATGGTCACTAATACCTCCTTGGTACTTGATTCCATTATAGGTTCTGAAGGGCTGTAGGCCTCCATATTTTTTGTCTTCTTCGAGTAGTTTAGCAGAGTAGATGATAGTGGTGCTATCTATAAGAATAGAGTTGTTGGGGTTTAACAGCTGAGGTGAGACAAATACGTGATCTATCGTTTCCCAGATTCCTCGGTATTTATAACTTCCATATTTTTTGTATTGTGAGTAGTTTATTGTTTGATACAACTGTTCTTTTACTGAACTCTGGTTTGGATCAAACTTTTTTATCCTCAGACTTTTACTACCAACTGTTGCATTGAAGTCGCCCATTATTAATGCGTTAAATTTGGTGCGCTTTTGAGAAACTGAATCTAAATAAGTAAAGAGAGTTGATGAGGCTATAGCTCTTTTATATTCACTGTTTTTTGTTCCACCAGCTCTTGAGGGGAAGTGGCATACAAAAACATCCAGCGTGTCTTTTGTTAATAAAACTCCTGAGACATGTAAAATATCTCTTGTGTTTAGGTTTGGATTGATGCGAATAGAGCAGTGAGTGATGGGCTTAAAACGCTCTCTCAAATAGAGTAAGGCTACATTAATTCCTCTAGGGTCTGGAGACTCAGTGATGAAGAAACGGTAGTTTAGAGATTTTAGTGCTGTATGTTTAGTTAGGTGATTCAGTACGAGTTCATTCTCAACTTCACAGAGTCCAATTAAAATGGGAGGAGACCATTCACCGATCTCAATGAGCTGTTTTGCTACTAAATTTATTTTTGTATAATATTTGTAACTATTCCATCTTCGTAAAGAGTGAGGTAAAAACTCTTCGTCGTTTTTTGTGGTGTTATTTAGGGTGTCGAATAAATTTTCTATGTTCCAAAATAAACCTGTAAAGGGTAGTGTTAAGCCTTGTGATAGAATAGGGAGAAGGCTAAATAAGAGTATAAGGTATACAATGAAACGTTTCATGATTTAGGATTGAAAAAAGGCAACCCAAACAGGATTGCCTTTTAATATTGGTTCTGTAATTAATACTTATTTTTGTGGTATGTTTAGTAAGATATCAACAAGGTGCTTCCAAAATTTATCAACAGAAGGTATGT
>JASLCM010000225.1 GCA_030151845.1 Bacteroides sp. | reverse complement strand
CAGGAAAGGTTGCCTCTGTTAACTACAACCAACCTAGCACCTATCAACGTACCTTATCTTCTTCAGGAGCAAACCTTGAATTTTTAGGAAGAGGCTTTCGAATTCATAGTCAGACTTCCTTTCAATACCTCTCTGATCAACAAAAAATAGATCAGGATTTCTCTCCTCGAGAGCTCTTTTATGTTACAAAAAAAGACAAACACCATATGATTGCAGAGGAGCTTACGATAAAATCGGATACTCCTTGTAGGTATCAGTGGATTTTTGGTCTGTTTGGATTTTATCAAACGATTGATCGAGAGTTACAGGTCGATAAGTTTAAGCAAGAGGTAAAAGACAAAAAGTTCTTTGAAATCCCCACCTATGGTTTTGCAACATTTCATCAGTCCACTTTGAATCACCTTTTTTGGAGAGGCTTGTCACTTACAGCAGGAGTAAGATTTGACTATGAGTATGCTAAAAACGATTTTATCCACTACCAAACAAAAACAGAAAACAACTCCTTGGTAAGCCAGCTAAAAGACAAGTTAAGTTTTAAACAATTTACCCCAAAACTAACTCTTCAATACACCACCCCTACGCATCAAAACATCTATTCAACGGTAAGTAAGGGGTATAAATCGGGTGGTTTTAATGTCTCGTTCGATGAACAAGAGGAACGTACGTTTGAACCTGAATATAGTTGGAACTATGAGATTGGTGCAAAACTAAACTTCTTTAACAACAGATTAACTACAGACCTTGCACTGTTTTATATTGATTGGAGAGACCAGCAGGTGTATCAGCCTCTTGCCTCAGGTACAGGTCGGAAGTTAGCAAATATAGGTCGTTCATCGAGTAAAGGGGTTGAACTTAGTGTTATAGGACTTCTCACCGAGTCTTTAACCTTACAGGCTAATTATGGGTATACCCAAGCGATCTACAAGAACTATCTCTTTAATGAGGCCACCAATTATAAAAATCACCACTTACCCTTAGTTCCGAACCAAACCTTATCGCTTCATGGAAACTACTCTTTTTACCACCCAATAGCCTTTATCGATAAAGTGCAGCTAGGAGTAACCTATCTGGGCACAGGTAAAATTTATTGGGCCGATAACAACAACCAGGCTCAAGGCTTTTATGGCATTTGGAATACGCAATTAGCAATCACCAAAGGTGATGTTACTTTAACACTTTGGGGTAGAAACATTACAAACAAAGACTATATCGCCTACAGTGTACAGACCAACCAACTTTTGGCACAAAAAGGGAAGCCGCTTACTTTTGGAGGTACAATTCACCTCCAGTTCTAATCATACACGCAACAGATAATGAATATAGAATCATTCGCTCCATCTTCTAAAATTAAACGGTTCAATTTATGGACCTTCTTTTTGCTATACATTGCTCAATCGGTTCCTAAGAGCTTTTTCTCTACCTTGATTCCCATCATTATGCGACAAGAGAATTTTGAACTCTCTACCATAGGAATCATGCAACTCATTAAGCTACCTTGGGTGTTAAAGTTCTTATGGTCTCCTTATGTAGATCGAAAGTGTCAAACGTTAACCGATTACAAGCGATGGATTTTGGGTTCTGAACTTGTTTATGCGCTCTCTATCGTCGTAGTTGCCTTTATGGATTATCAGGTGAATTTCACTCTTGTTATTACACTTATCTTTATCTCTTTTGCAGCTTCGGCAACACAAGATATCGCTACCGATGCCTTAGCTGTACTCTCTTTTAGTCACAAAGAAAAAAGTATGGTGAACAGCATGCAAGCTATGGGTAGCTTTGGAGGGGTTATGATTGGATCGGGATTGTTACTTCTTCTTTTTCAAAAAATAGGTTGGAACAGTCTTCTACCCTATATCGCTCTGTTTGTCCTCTTAGCTATCCTACCCCTCTTACGGAATAAAAACCTAAAAATTGAGCAAAAAGCCTCCAAGCATCGTGCCAACAGAAAAGATATACTCCTCTTTTTTACACAAAAAGACCGAATGATTGGGAGACAAATAATCTTTCTATTCCTCTTCTACTCTGGAGTCATTGGCACACTAGCCATGCTAAAACCCTATTTGGTAGATATGGGATACACAACAAGTGAAATTGGTTTCCTCTTCGGTATTGTGGGGACTGCAGTAGGATTTATCTCCTCTTTTGTTGGCGGCCTCCTCGTTAAGCGGATTGGAAGATACCGCTCTAGAGTATTGTTTGGGGGGATGATTCTACTTAGTACCATCTACTTTTGGCTGCTCATGCAAATGGAGCACTCCTCCTACTTACTCTATATTGGTATATTTTTACTATGGAGTAGTTATGGCATGGCCACTGTTATTGTATATACAACAGCGATGGATTATGTTCGGCCGGGAAAAGAGGGAACCGACTTTACCATTCAAACAGTTATCACTCATCTCAGCTCCATGTGTGTTGCAATAGCTAGTGGTTTTATTGCAGAGCATATGGGGTATCAATCTTTAGCTTCACTTGAGGTTGGCCTAGCCACACTCTCTCTCATTTACCTTATCATTGCATTTAAAAAATAGATTATGACAAAAAAATTAATTGATAAATACAACGTTCCCGTACCTCGATATACCAGTTATCCGCCGGCAAACTTTTTCCACCCAAACTTTACAGAAAAGGAGTATTTTGATGCAATCGAGGAGTCGAATCACTCTCTTCCGCAACACATCTCCTTCTATATTCACATTCCATTTTGCCGACACCTGTGTCATTATTGTGGGTGTAACTCTTTTCCTATGATGAAACAGGAGGAGAGAGACCGATACATTAAGGCTCTTTTCTTAGAAATTAAACGCATCAAACCTCTTTTAAATAAAGAGAGAAAAATTGCACAAATACATTATGGGGGTGGAACTCCTACGCTGCTTCCAGTTGATCTACTAAAAGAGATAAACGAGCTTCTCCTTGATGGTTTTGAACTCATTGAGAGCCCGGAGATTGCAATAGAGTGTCATCCAGGCTATCTCGATGAAAGGTATTGGGAGGAGCTAACTCAAGCTCATTTTAACCGATTTAGTTTAGGCATTCAAGATTTTAACAACGAAGTACTCCAAGCGGTAAACCGACGTCCCTCCTTACTTCCTGTTGAGGAGATTATTGAAATTCTACGTTCGGCCAACGCTCGGATTAATATGGATTTTATTTATGGACTTCCTCTCCAAACAACAGCAGGTTTCAGTGAGACGATAGATAAAGCGATAGCGTTGAGGCCTGACCGACTCGTTACTTTCTCTTACGCTCATGTTCCTTGGGTTAGCAAGAGACAACTGCTTCTTGAGCGAGTGGGGTTGCCTAGTGATCAAACTAAAAAGGAGCTTTTTGAGGAGGCTTCAAAACGCTTACTTGCTGCGAACTACAATGCCATTGGCATGGACCATTTTGTACAAGAAGAAGATGAGCTCTATCTGGCTCTTCAAGAGAACCAACTCCACCGAAATTTTCAAGGTTACTGCACCAAAAGAACAACTGGCCAGGTCTATGCTTTTGGAGTAACAGGCATCAGCCAACTTAGCTCTGCCTACATTCAGAATACAAAAAGTGTAGAAGAGTATGTCGATAGGGTTGAAAACGGACAGTTTCCAATTGCTAGGGGCTATCAACTAAGTAGTGAACAGCAAATAACCAAAGCGGTTATTGACGCATTAATGTGCAACTACACCCTCGAGTGGGAAAAACTTGCCTCCCAACTGCAAATAACAAAAGAGGAGGTGGTCCAAGCACTCCGTTTTAATAAAAAGGAGCTAGGCGATTTTGTTAAAGATGGAATCATTCAGCTTACTGATTCTCGCTTATCAATAACCCCTCGAGGTAAGCTCTTTGTTAGAAATGTTGCAGCATCACTAGATAAATTAATGATTAACACCACTAAGAAATTTTCAAAACCTGTCTAAATGATAAAAAAAACTGTTGATGTTGTTCTTATAGGAGCTGGTCTAACTGGCTTAACTGCAGCTTTCTACCTTCACAAACAAGGTAAACGTGTGGCTGTTATAGAAAAAGAGAACCGGGTTGGTGGGCAAATAGAGAGTTTACACCACAAGGGCTTCATTTTTGAAAAAGGACCTAATACTGGGGTTATTTCATACCCTGAAGTGGCCGAGCTCTTTCAGGACCTATCTCCACTTTGTGAACTTGAAACTGCAAACGAAGATGCAAAACGCAGACTCATATGGAAAGGAGAGCGTTTTCATGAAATTCCTTCTTCTCTTTTAGGAGGGGTTACTACCTCTCTTTTCAGTTTAAAAGATAAATTCAGAATATTGGGAGAACCTTTTCGAGCAAAAGGAGAAGACCCCAATGAATCGGTTGCTAGTTTAACACGTAGAAGGCTAGGAAAATCTTTTTTAAACTATGCGGTAGATCCTTTTTTATCGGGGGTGTATGCAGGTAATCCTGAAACCCTGATTACAAAATATGCCTTACCTAAACTCTATCGCCTGGAACAAGCGTATGGAAGTTTCATTAAGGGTGCTATAGCCAAGGCCAAACAGCCTAAAACAGATCGAGATAAGCTGGCTAACAAAAAGGTCTTTTCGGCCATAGGAGGGCTGGAACAAATCCCCAAAGCAATTGCTAAAAAGATAGGAGCTCACTCTTTTTATTTAGCAGCAAAAGATACTGCTATTCGCCCCGAGGGAGATCATTGGTCCACTCGTTTTTCTAGAGAGGGAAACTCTTTTGAACTCCTCTCTAAACAGGTTGTTACAACTGTTGGAGGCTATGCTCTTCCCCAGCTACTTCCCTTTCTAGAGAGGGATATACTCTCTAAAATAACCAATCTTCACTATGCACCTGTAGTCCAAATTAGTGTTGGAATAAAAGATACAGGAAATTTACATTTTAATGCTTTTGGCGGACTTGTTCCCTCTTGTGAAAAGAGGGATGTGTTGGGTATTTTATTTCCTTCGGCTTGTTTTGAGGGTAGGGCTCCACAAAAAGGGGCACTCTTCTCTTTCTTTATTGGTGGTGTTAAACGGGTTGAGCTTACCCAAAAAACAGATGAAGAGTTAACGGCATTGGTTCTAGACCACCTACACTCCATGCTAAAGTTTCCAAAGGAGGTCGAACCCGACCTTATTCATATCTTTAGACATCCCCGTGCTATTCCACAGTATGAACAAACGAGTGAGGAGCGATTTAAAAGCATAGATCGCATTCAAAGAGAATATAAGGGACTGATACTTGCTGGAAACATCAAAGATGGAATAGGCATGTCCGACCGAATCAAACAGGGGGTTTCTATAGCGAGAGAGCTAGCTGATGCATAAGTTTTTTCTCTTCGCATTATACTTCATTCTCTATAAAATAAAAACACAGCGTTTAATTAAACGCTGTGTTTTTACAATTAGCTCTCCTACTAAGAACTCTTATTTTTGTAAATCAAGCATCAACTCGTTGATCTTTTCTGTCTTCATATACCCTATGAAGAGAGGCTGTTCCGAAGCATTTACAGCAACAACACTAAAGGTCTCTTCAAACCCTTTCTCTTCTATTTTAATTACCGATAGATGGTTCCCATTCTCGAAAACCTCTACTGCTTTTATAGCACCTTCACTGTGTAAAAACTCCAAATCCTCAAAGGTCTTATACTCTTTTTTATTCATAATCTTCTTCTTTATTACTTTTTAAGAAACGGTGCTAAATTACAATTTAAAAAGCAAATACACATAACCTGTAAAAATCTTTTCCTTCAGGTTCTCGTTCTTAATTTATAAACTTCACTCCCTTTTTAATAAAAAGAGCCCCCCTCCTTCCCTTTTTCACTGGATAAATTGTATCTTTGCAAATAGAACTGAAAAATAATCAACATAATATATGATAGCTAAGATTAACCAACTTTTAGAAGAGGTTGAAGCATTAAAAGCTGCCAATGCGGAAGAGTTAGAAGCTCTGCGCATTAAATATTTAAGTAAGAAAGGGGCTATTAGTGAACTAATGGTTGGCCTTCGTGAGGTTCCTGCCGAAAAGAAACGTGAGGTAGGTATGAAAGTTAATGAGCTTAAGAAAATTGCTCAAGATAAGATCAATGCATTAAAGGCTAAGTTTGAAGCTCAAGCTTCGGGCGACAATGAGCTAGATCTTACACGAACTCCTTATCCTATTAAACTAGGAACTAGACATCCTCTTACTGTTGTAACCAATCAAATCATTGATATTTTTACAGGTTTAGGGTTTGCTATTGCAGAAGGGCCTGAAATTGAAGATGACTGGCATGTGTTTTCAGCATTAAACTTTGCAGAAGATCATCCAGCGCGTGATATGCAAGACACCTTCTTTATAGAGTCCAAACCCGACGTGGTTCTACGTACACACACTTCATCTGTACAAACACGAGTTCTGGAGACACAAGAGCCTCCAATTCGTATTATTTGTCCAGGTAGAGTTTATCGTAATGAGGCAATTAGCTACCGAGCTCACTGTTTCTTCCACCAGCTTGAAGCTTTATACATTGATAAGAATGTCTCCTTTACAGATCTAAAGCAGGTACTCTTACTCTTTGCACAAGAACTGTTTGGAAGTGAAACAAAAATACGCCTACGTCCTTCTTATTTCCCCTTTACTGAGCCTAGTGCCGAAATGGATATTAGTTGTAATATTTGTGGAGGAAAAGGTTGTCCTTTCTGTAAGCATACTGGCTGGGTAGAAATTCTAGGATGTGGAATGGTCGATCCTAATGTTCTTAAGTCTAATGGCATTGACAGTAACGTCTATAGTGGATATGCCTTAGGAATGGGGATAGAGCGAATAACTAACTTAAAATATCAAGTGAGTGACCTCCGACTCTTCTCCGAAAACGATACACGCTTCCTTAAAGAATTTGAGGCAGCTCACTAATACTTTTCTTTGGCCCTTCCTTGCGAGGAAGGGCCTATTTTACCTAACTCTTAATTTGATTTATTTTCATGGCAAAAGACAAACTTGTCACACCGAGCTATTGTGCTATTCTTACCGCTAACTTTCTTTTGTTCTTTGCCTTCTATCTAATACTTCCTATTTTACCTTTTTACCTAACAGAGGTTTTTAATACAGATAACGCTACTGTTGGGCTTGTTCTCTCCTCTTACACCTTAGCGGCACTTTGCATCCGTCCCTTTTCGGGTTATCTCTTAGACGCTTTTTCAAGGAAGCCGCTTTACCTTATCTCTTACTTTCTTTTTACATCGATCTTTGTGGGCTATGTATTAGCAGGCCTGCTCTCGCTATTTATCATGCTACGGGTTGTACATGGTTTAGCCTTTGGCATGGTTACTGTTGCTGGGAACACCATTGTTATAGATATCACTCCTTCTTCTAGAAGAGGAGAAGCTATTGGCTTTTATGGATTGATGAATAACCTTGCTATGAGCTTCGGACCTATGGCTGGCCTATTGCTTCATAGTCATTTTGATTTCAACACCATATTCCTCTCCTCTCTAGCCTCTGGCACTTTAGGGTTTATTATGGCTTGTTCGGTTAAGACTCCTAAAAAAGAGACAACTCCTAAAGAGCCGCTTTCGCTGGATCGTTTCTTCCTTGTTAAAGGGGTTCCTGCTGGAATTAGCTTACTTTTACTCTCTGTACCCTATGGTATGATGACAACTTACGTAGCGGTCTATGCCACAAATATAGAGATTGGTGCCAGCCCCGGACTCTTTTTCACGATGCTTGCTGTAGGTTTAGGATCTACAAGAATCTTTTCAGGAAAAGCGGTAGATAAAGGCCATACAACCCAACTCATTAAGGGGGCATTAATTACAGCCTCTATCTCCTTCTTCTCTTTATCGCTCTGTGAGCCCCTTATGGGATACAACCAACAAGCGGCAACCCTACTCTTTTTTGCAACCGCCATATTATTAGGAGTTAGTTTTGGTGTTTTATTTCCTGCATTTAATTCTCTTTTTGTATGTTTGGCTCCAAATAACAAAAGAGGAACTGCAACATCTACCTATTTAACCTCGTGGGATCTAGGATTAGGTATAGGAATGCTTTCGGGAGGATACATTGCACAAGAGGCCTCTTTAGGAGTAGCCTATTTTGCAGGTGCCTGCCTAACCGTTATTTCGGCAATCCTCTTTTATACCGTGGTATCACCACACTACCATAAAAATAAGATAAAATGAGAAAACAAGAACGTTATAAAAAAGTAATTGCTTGGTTCCAAGAGAACATGCCTGTTGCTGAGACTGAGTTAGATTATACCAACTCTTTTGAACTACTCATTGCTGTTATTCTTTCTGCACAATGTACCGATAAAAGGGTAAATATGGTTACTCCTGCTCTGTTTCGGGATTTTCCAACACCTGAGGCATTAGCGGCAACCACGCCAGAGGTTATTTTTGAGTATATTAAAAGTGTTACCTTTCCCAACAATAAATCAAAACATCTTGTAGGAATGGGAAAAATGTTGGTAGAAAAATATAACAGTGAGGTTCCTGACACCAGAGAAAAGCTAACCAAGCTCCCTGGAGTTGGAAGGAAAACAGCCAATGTTATTCTTTCTGTTGTTTTCAAAAAACCTGCTATGGCAGTAGACACTCATGTTTTTAGAGTGGCGAATCGTATCGGGTTAACAACAAATTCTAAAACACCATTAGAAACCGAAAAAGAACTTGTAAAAAATATACCTACAGAGCTTATTGCTACAGCACACCATTGGCTCATCTTACATGGAAGATATGTTTGTACAGCTAGAAGTCCGAAATGTGACACCTGTGGTTTACAAATGTCGTGTAAATCCTATTGTAAGAGATATAAAGTAAGCAAAAGTAAATAGTCTTAAGAGTAATTACCTATTTTTTGTTGCTGAAAAAACAGAAATATATGCTAACTTTGCAATTAGTGATTAAATTAAAAAAGATTAGATTTTAACAATATATTAATAGAGTATTATGCAATCAATTGAAAACTTCAATTTTGCCGGTAAAAAGGCATTTGTTAGAGTAGACTTTAATGTTCCCTTAGATGAGAACTTTAACATCACTGACGACACTCGTATTCGTGCAGCTCTACCAACACTTAAGAAAATACTTAAAGATGGTGGAAGTATAATTATAGGTTCACACCTTGGTCGTCCAAAAGGTGTTACTGAAAAATTCTCTCTTAAGCATATTATAAATCATGTATCTGAACTCTTAGGAGTTGAGGTTCAATTTGCAAATGACTGTGTTGGTGAAGAGGCTGGCGTTAAAGCTGCAGCTTTACAACCAGGCGAGGTTCTTCTTCTTGAAAACTTACGTTTCCACCCTGAAGAGCAAGGCAAACCAATCTTAGCCGATGATGCTACAGATGCTGAAAAAGCTGCTGCTAAAAAAGCAATCAAAGAGAGCCAAGTAAACTTTACTAAGCAACTTGCTTCTTATGCTGATGTTTATGTAAATGATGCATTTGGAACAGCACACCGTGCTCATGCTTCTACTGCTCTTATTGCTAAATATTTTGATAAGGATAGCAAACTCTTTGGTTTCCTTATGGATAAAGAGGTTAAAGCGGTAGATAAAGTGTTGAATGACATTCAACGTCCATTCACTGCAATTATGGGTGGTTCTAAAGTCTCTTCAAAAATCGAAATTATCGAAAACCTACTTTCTAAAGTAGACAACCTAATTATTGCTGGAGGTATGACTTATACCTTTACAAAAGCATTAGGTGGTAAGATTGGAGTTTCAATTTGTGAAGATGATAAACTAGATCTTGCTTTAGAACTTATTGAAAAAGCAAAAAAAGCAGGTGTAAACCTTGTTTTAGCTGAAGATGCAAAAATAGCAGATAGCTTCTCGAACGATGCGAATACTCAATTTGTTCCAGTAAATGAAATTCCTGATGGATGGGAAGGTCTTGATATTGGTCCAAAAACAGAGAAGAAATTTGCAGAGGTTATTAAAAACTCCAAAACTATTCTTTGGAATGGTCCTACAGGAGTGTTCGAGTTTGATAACTTCTCTCATGGCTCACAATCTGTTGGTGAAGCGATTGTAGAAGCTACAAAAAATGGTGCTTTCTCACTAGTTGGAGGCGGAGACTCTGTTGCATGTGTAAACAAGTTTAACCTTGCAGATGGTGTTTCTTATGTTTCTACTGGTGGTGGTGCTCTTCTTG
>JASLCM010000222.1 GCA_030151845.1 Bacteroides sp. | reverse complement strand
AAAAAAGAGACTCTTAAGAATCTCTTTAAGTATAGAAAAGTAGCAAAGCATCACTGCTTTGCTACTAACTTTATAGTTGTTAAACCATAATCCTATGAGGAAGCATAGGCACTTCAGTTGAGAGAGAATTTATGAGTTATAGGGATCGTTTATGGGCTCTAAACTTAATGTAAAGTAGAACCTATCGTCCTTAATATTTTCTAACCTCACCCAAGTTGGTTCTTCTGGGTCGTCTGTAGTTATTACAAACGTATTGATTTCATCCATCCAAGAAGATACTGGGAACATGATAAAGCCAAATTTATAATCTTGGTAGAAGGCTATTCCTGTTCCAACAACTCTTCCAGTAAAGACAACTTCAACTTTATCTTTACCAACAAGTTTGATGTCGTAAAGCATTCCTCCAACAGCCGGACTCTCGTCGCCAACTTTTGCATTGTAAATCATTCCTTGGATCTCTTCATTTAGTTTTCCAAAGGCAATCTGGTTCATCACAATGTTATTTGGAGCAAAGCCCTGTTTCATCGCCTCATCCCAGAAGCGTTGAGTCATTGGACTTAGTTTACTGTATGCAAAATACCATAGGTTATTTGCAAAAATTTCATTGATATTGGGCAGAGGTTTGTAAGAGGCTATAAGGAGTTTAGCACCTGTTGTGGCATCTACTAAAAACTCTTTATCTCCTTCTGCTTGTAGGTCGAAGATTTGTCCTTTTATTCCATCAACATCAATCGCTTCATACAGCTCTATCCCTTTATCCGTATATCGATAGGCCATGGTGACCTCTTTTTCGCCAACCTGAAAAACAAGGTTGTTGCTTTGAGGGGAAACTTCAATGTCTTTATCTCCACTTAAAAGAAGATACTTCTCTACCTTTGCTAGTTTCTTACCCATTTGGATAATCTCATCCATGTATTGGTTCCACTTCTTATCAGCTTCTATCGGAGTCATGATGATGTAGTTTCCCGATTTTTTCCCTTTAAGTAAGACTTTTTCAGGGGTGGCATCAATAATCATGAATTCGTAGTCGCCCTGCATACCACTATCTGCCGGACCTATACCATCGGGGTTTTTAGGTTCAGAGAAGTAGTGGAAAAGTGAGTTGTGGGTGTCGAAACGGAGTACTGGTCCATTGTCGCTAGAGAGTGAATAGTAGCTCTCTTCTTTGGCTTCCGATCCGCCTACATTAGTCATTACTGACACCTGATTCTCTTCTCCAAATTTCACAAAAATGGAGAAGCCACCATAGATTCTATCTTGCTGAGGATAGTATCTCATAACCCAGCCATTTGAGGCCGAAAGGAGAGTTTGGTTGTTCTCTTTGATTCTTTGTTCCATACGATCTGAGGCACTCAAGTCGAAAGTATCCTTGTCGTCCTTTAAACAGGATTGGAGAACAAAGGCAAGAGTAAGTATTAATAATAAATTTATCTTTTTCATAATTCTTTGTTTTCTTAGTTCACAACTTACTAGTTAAGTTCTGTAAAATCATGATTCTTTAGATCGGCTATTCGCTTAGCCACCTCATCACGCAAGAGATCAATATCTATTTCCCACTCATCGGCCAAGTAATTTTTGATGATGTCAAACTTATTTTCGATGATAGGACGGCCAGTTTTTCCTGCTGTTACCAGACGTTGATCCCAATCTTTTGCAGGTAGAGTGATGTAGAAAGCTATTAACTCTACGAAGTCTTCATCTACTGCGCTAGAAGCATAAGGAGAGATAAAACCTTGTTTTAAGGCATCAGCATCCGAGGTATCTTTCCAGCTATCGGTTACATATTTATCGGCACTAATCTCTTTAAAAGCAGGAGAGTAGGGCTTGGTTTGATGTAAGATGTGAGAAAACTCATGGTGAATGGTGTGGAAGTAGAATTGGTTCATGTACTCTACATTGTTAGGAATCATTCCATTAACGTTGTAAAGTGTAATTTTACGTCCGCCTTCCGCTGTTCCAACAACCATTGTTCCGTTGTTTCTATAGGCTGGTGAGCCAATGAGGTGAATAATTTTTGGAAAGGTTTTGCGTATAAATTTTGTATCCCCTGTAACGGTATCATAGGCCTCTAAACAGAGGAACTTAACCATCTGCGTAAGCACAATGGAGTTGTTGTAGTTGGCAGGAACCAAGTTGTAGTCCATATCCGACTCAATGTCTTCCATTCTATATTTGAGGTCTATGTTATAAACCTTTACCATGTTTTCTAAGATCCAGTCGTCAAATTTATTGGTCTCAGTCTGTGGGTCTTTTATTACACTCTCGCTGCTAAGTTTATCGTCGGAGCAGCCAGCAAGGAGTGTAACGAGTAAAATTAAGCTGAGTATTTTTATTTTTTTCATAATTCTAATCTTTTAGGAGTTATCTAGGGTTAGGTTCCATTCCTGCGTGAAGAACATCATCAGGAAGCTGGAAGGCTGCACGTAAATCTCTTTTTACAAGGGTACTTCCTACACTTGCCACTTGATTTCCTTCAATGACTCTTCTGGTCACTTCTATTCCATATCGCTTAATATCGAACCATCTTAGCCCTTGGTGAAGAGTCTCTATCCTACGAAGGTAAAGAACACTTTGAATCAATTTCTCTTGAGTTCCAGCTTCTATCGCAAAATCAGGATCGATCTTCTTAATAGGAGTCGGACGCTCAGGAGTGTAGTATGCAAATTTGCTAGCCCACTGCTCCAAACTTTGAACGGTTGCTGGTTTGTAGAGTTTTATATAGGCTTGCATCCACAAGTTCATATCTTCTACTGCACCGGCATAATCTTTTAGTCTAATTTTGGCCTCTGCTCTATTAAGTAAGGTCTCATCGGTAGAGAAGGCTACGTTTACCGTATGTGGAAGACCAATCCCTTGAACTGGATCTGAGTATTCAAAGAGATAAGGGAGTTTTGGATAAAGTACTTTATCCATATTGGTACCTCCATAAATGTGTGGAAACAGGTAGAAAGTACTAGAACTCCATTTCCCCCAAGGTCCTTCTGCTTGTAGTGTCTCATTGTCGGATATCATTTTACCATGTCCATATCTAGAAAAATTACGGTATGGACCAAACATAACACCTACCTGTGAAACAGCTGTTGTTAAGAGTAAGTTGCTCTTTAGTTTTGGAGATGAGTACTCTTTGTATCGAGAAGACTCTGGAACACTAACCAAGTAGGCATTGTCTCTCAATAGATTCGATGGATTGTTTCCTAGTACAAGATCAGCGTATTTGATCACCTGCTCCATATCTCCTTTGTAGAGGTAGAATCTAGAGGCAAAAGCATATCCTGCTTGTTGGTTAAAGTGATATTTAGGAACGGTATAATTTGTTTTAGAAAGAAGGGGCAAGCCTTCTAATAAATCATCTTCTATCGCTTGATAAGTCTCCTTAACCGTACCCCTCTCATACTTGGGGTTAAGCTCTGTTTCGGGTTCTCTCATATAGGTGATTCCTAAATCTTTATCGCTATGTTGTTCGCTGTAGTGTTGAGCAAACATGTTGACTAAGATAAAGTGGCTATAGGCTCTAGCTACTAGAGCTTCTCCTTTTGCTCCAAGTAGTTTTTCGGGGGTTCCCATCTCTTCAATGGCTTGAAGAGCGTGGTTGGCCGAAGCTATAGCACTGTAACAGGCTTCCCATACTCTTTTAGGAGCTTCGTTAGCATTATCTGTAATGATATCCCAGTTGTAGAGTTGCTCTTGAAGTAAGCTTCCATTTGGGTTATTTGCTCCATTTATATCTACGTTATCTGTAGATAACTCTGTGCTCGTAATGTATTCCGATGTTGGATAGGCAGAAACCAATAACTTTTCAACCTTTTCAGGAGAATCGATTTCGGCTCGGTTATCTGGTAATGTGTCTAGGTAGGAGTCACAACCAACAGCTGCAAGCAACACTACACTAGCTAATATATATTTTATTCGTTTCATAATCATCTATTTTATAGTCCTAATCTAAGTGTTAAAGTAAACTGCTTTGGAACAGGAGTAGCTACTCCACCTGCATTAAAGAACTCAGGGTCTTGTCCATTTAATTTCTTATCGGCGTAGATTAAGAATAGGTTAGTTGCTTGAAGTTTTAAAGATAGATTGGATAGGTTCCATTTTCTAATGAGCTCCTTATTGAAATCATAAGAGAGTGAGATCTCTTTCATGCGAATAAAGTCTCCTTTAGCAACACGTGCAGTAGAGAAGTTATAGGCATTGTAAGCTCTACTTAGGTATCTATCATTTCTGTTTTGTCTTTTACTTGCAATGACAGGTATATTGGTATATTTTTCATCGCCAGGAACTACCCATCTATTCTTATATTCTTTAAGCATAGAGGTTAAATCTGTATACTTGTTTTTAAAGGCTGGGTCCAAACGAACTACATTGCCCCAAGAGTAGGTTATAAATAGGTTGAGTTTAAAGTTTTTATAACCAAAGGTATTTCCTAACCCCCCTTGTTGTTTAGGATCGATACTTCCTGAGAATACCAGATGATCGAGGTTTTCTCGCTCTTGGAAGTTGATGTCGGAAGTTACTAGATTGCCCTCTTCGTTAATAAAAGTAGGTAACCCCTCATCATTCAGTCCTTTAAAGTCGTACGAGAATAGAGAACGAACAGGATAACCTTCCATGGCAAAACCACTGCTGGTTACAAGATCGATTGCTCGTACCTTATTGTCTAGTTCAGTAACTGTATTTTTACTGTGTGAGAAGGTAAAATCAGTTGTCCATGAAAACTCTGGAGTCTGAATGTTTTTTGTACTAATTGTAAACTCAGAACCTCTTGATCTCATCGATGCAACGTTACCATATTTTGTAATCTCTCCACCAAGCCCTTGTGTATTTACAATACCAATAAGGTCGTAGTTGTTACGGCGATACCAGTCAAATACCAAGTTGATGCGGTTGTTTAAGAAACCTGCATCAAAACCTAGGTTTAACTCATGTTTTTTCTCGTAAGTCAATGAGCTGTTCTCTAAGCTTTGGATGGTTAATCCCGACTCACTAACACTGCTGGAGGGTCTCCAAGGAGTGTAGCTTTTAATAACTGCTCTAGAGTTGGTTACCCATCTTGGACCTCTATCAGCAGTTAAACTGTAAGATCCTTTTAAGGTTAGGTGTGAAAGGGTAGGTTCCCACTCTTTGAAGAAGTTTTCTTCATGCATATTCCATGCTGCAGAAACGTTCCAGGTGGGTAGCCAGCGAGCAGAACGAGATTTCCCTAGGTCATTCGTTCCTTCATAACGCAAGGTTCCATTCAATGTATACTTCCCTTGATAAGAATAAGTTAAGTTGGTGAAGAAGGCCGCTTTTCTCGACTTCTGACGATCAATGGTGTAGTAGTCTGTTCCCTCTTCTTT
>JASLCM010000221.1 GCA_030151845.1 Bacteroides sp. | reverse complement strand
TATCGTTTTAAATAGAGGTGGTAGTGAGAACATATTGTCTTTTACTACTCGCAATCCATCTTGTAAGAAGTGTAGTATCTTAGTCTGAGCCCCGCCAGAACATTGAATCATTCCGTGAATATGAGGACGAAGTTTATCTAAAATTTGTTTGATAACAGGAGCATAGGTTCGAGTTGGAGATAAAACGAGCTTTCCTGCATTTAAAGGAGAGTCTTTAACAGCGTCTGTTAGTTTCAGACCACCCGAGTAGATAAGATCTACAGGTACTGCAGGATCGAAGCTCTCTGGGTAATTCTCTGCTAGGTACTTAGAAAAAACATCATGCCTAGCAGAGGTTAATCCATTACTTCCCATACCACCATTATACTCCTTTTCATAGGTTGCTTGTCCGTAAGAGGAGAGGCCAACAATAACATCGCCAGCTTGTATGTTGGCATTATCGATAACATCTTCTCTTTTCATTCTACAGGTAACAGTACTATCTACTATAATAGTACGAACTAAGTCTCCAACATCTGCTGTTTCTCCACCTGTAGCATAAGCACCAATGCCTAGTTCACGAAGATTTTCAAGAAGCTCTTCTGTTCCATTAATAATAGCAGCTATAACCTCACCAGGTACAAGCAGCTTATTTCTACCTATAGTAGATGATACTAGAATATTATCTACTGCTCCTACGCAAAGCAGGTCATCAATATTCATAATCAATGCGTCTTGTGCTATACCTTTCCAAACAGATAAATCTCCTGTTTCCTTCCAATATACATATGCTAAGGAAGATTTTGTTCCAGCACCATCGGCGTGCATGATGTTACAATACTTTTCATCTCCACCTAAAATGTCGGGGATAATTTTACAGAAAGCCTTTGGATATAGTCCTTTGTCTATGTTTTTTATGGCATTATGTACATCTTCTTTCGATGCACTAACACCTCTTAACATATAGCGTTGGTTACTCATGAGTTTGTAAGTGTTTAATGTGTGTGCAAAAATACTTCTTTTTTTCCTCTTGACCAACAGCTTTGCCGCTTTCCTCTTTATATAGAAAGAGTTGGCTCAAAAGAACCAACTCTTGTACAGGGTTTAAAGATTGGGTTTAATCAAAGCTAACAGCTGGAGCTGATTTACTCCCTTCATCTGCTTCGAAATATACTTTTTTCTCAAAATTAAAAATTCCTGCGATAATGTTTTTTGGGAATCTACGAACCTTTGCATTGTATATCTTTACAATATCATTGTAGTCTTTACGAGCAACCTGAATTCTGTTTTCAGTACCTTCTAATTGACTTTGAAGTTCTAAGAAGTTTTGATTAGCTTTTAAATCTGGATATCTTTCTGATACAGCAATTAATCTGCTCAGGGCCGAGCCAACTTGGTTTTGAGCCTCCATGTACTCTTTCATCTTTTCAGGAGACATGTTTTGAGGGTCTATTGTTATTTGAGTTGCTTTACTTCTTGCAGCAATAACACCCTCTAAGGTTTCTCTTTCGTGTGTTGTATAACCTTTTACTGTATTTACAAGATTAGGAATGAGGTCGGCTCTACGTTGGTATTGTGTCTCAACATTAGCCCATTGGCCTGTAACGCTCTCCTCAGCATTAACTAAACCATTGTATCCGCTCGCCATCCATAAAACAATTGCAGCAATTACTGCCACTGTAATAATTAATCCTTTTTTCATATTCATTCTTTATATAATTACTAATTCTTTTCTAAAAACGAGATCCGGCTCCACCTCCACCACCGAGGCCTCCTCCAAAGCCACCACCACGTGTTCCTCCTCCAAAGCCTCTGCCAAGGGTTGGACCTCCAATAATTGGACCAAATCCTCCTCCGCCACGGTTGTTGGAGTTGTTTCTATAGTTATTCTCTATTCGGGTTACTACGTTTCCGCAATTTCTACAAATATAAGTAACTTTTTCCTGTTTTACAGTTGGGGTAACTTTAACCACCTCAGAGTTACTCCTTTGTAACTTACTTTTTTTACACTTCGGACATTTAAGAGATTGGTATCTAGCATAAATGCTAATCCCAATAAACAGTAAAAATGACCCTAAAAAGAGAGCAATAATCAGGTAGTCGGGCGCTGTCTCACTTGCTCCTCTTTCCATGCTCTCGTGTAGTCGATCATAAACAGCCTCAACGCCAGATAAAACACCTTCATCCCATTGATTGTTCTTTAAATAGGGAATCATTTTTTGATACTGGATTCTTTTAGCGATAGCATCGGGTAGATCTCCTTCAAGTCCATAGCCGGTATAGAACTGAACACAGCGTTGGTCTGTTACCAATAAAATAAGCAATCCGTTATTAATGCCTTTTTTCCCTACTCCCCACTCTTTAAACAGCTGATGAGAAAAGGAGAAGCAGTCTGTCTCACCAATAGAGGGTAAAACAACAACAGCAACCTCTATGCCCGTTTTTTGGTCTAACTGATAAAGAATTTGATCAATCCTGCTAACAGTTTCAGGCGAAAGTATCTGATTTGGATCAGTTGTGTACTTTGTAAGATCAGTAAGATGAATGTTAGGTGTGTTTTTGACGGTATATACAGATGTTGCAGTAGCCATGAGGCTAATTAATGTACAACAGAGAATCAATACTATCTTTTTCATTGTTTTCCTATTAGCTAGTTTTTATTTTTAGTAGGTCTCCACTGCAAAGTAATTAATGCAGTTGTAATGACTAAAATACCAATAATCGAATAAACATCTGGAGTTTCTTCTGGTAAAAGTAACCAACTTAATAGAACTCCCGATACAGGAACAACAAATTTCCAAATATTTAGTTCTGAAACTTTAACTTCGGGGTGTTTCAATAGGGTATACCAAATAGAGAAACCTGCAGCAGGAATGAAGGCCAGCCATAGCCAAGCTAAATAAAACTCCCAGTCATAAGGTTTAATGTACCAATCTTCAGTAAAGATGGATACAATATAAAGCAATACTCCTCCTGAAAAGTTAGCAAATGCAGTAAGAAATATAGGATTTACTCGAGTACGATTTTTAGCTACAATAATATTAGTGGAGGCTCCAACAATATTACTAATAATAAGAAGGGCTATTCCTATATAAAAATTAGAGTCGATTGTTCCTATTCCCCCTTTTGCTATACTTGTAAAAAGGATACCAATCATACCTAGAGAAATCGCAAAAACCTTTCTTCTTGTTAGTTGATCATTAGATATGGTATAATGAGCCATTAAGGCTACAAAGAGAGGTCCTGCTCCGATTATAATAGCTGAAACCGCAGCAGAGACCTTATTTAATCCCATAAAAAAAAGTCCATATTGTACGAAGGATTGTAAAAAACCAAATAAGAGGAGGTACCTCCACTCTTTTAGATTCGCTTTCCAATCAACCTTTTGATAGATGAGTAAGGGAATGAGTAAAAGTCCGGCCAATGAGAATCTCATGCCAGAAAGATGAATAGGAGTGGTGTACTCAAAACCTATTTTAGCACCTGCAAAAGCGGAACCCCAAAGGATACATGCAAAAATGGCTAATAACTTAGTCTTCATGGATATATCTACTTGTAAACTCTTTTACCTTTTGGGTATACGTTTTGGGGTTTTCTTTAAAGGCAACAGCATGGGCTGCACCTGGAACAATCCAAATCTCCTTATCTCCTCTACTTTTAGCATGATAGAGCGGATAAACCATCTCTGTAGGCACATACCTATCAGCATCTCCGTGAATAAAAAAGATAGGAAGAGTAGATTTTCTAACAGCATCTATGGCAGAAGCAGTTTTAAAGTCCCACTGATAAAAAAGCTTGCATAACATATTAGCAGTATGTAAAATAGGGAAACTGGGTAAACCGAACCTCTCTTTTAACTCTTTTTCAAACTGCTCCCAAACAGTAGTGTACCCACAATCCTCTATAAGACACTTTACTGAGTTTGGAAGTTTCTCTCCCGATAACATCATAGTTGTTGCAGCTCCCATAGAGATACCATGTACAACAGTTTGGTTATCTTGGTCAAAAAGTTCTTTAGTAAGATCTATCCATTCAAGAACATCTAATCTATCTTTCCATCCCATTTGTATGGCATCCCCTTCACTTTTACCGTGAAACTGTAGATCGGGTAGTAAGACATTGTATCCCAATGAGTGGTTATACAGATAACCTATCATCATCATGCGGAGTGCATTGTCTGTATAACCATGTACAACAACTGCTGTTTTTTTGCTTGGTGAGGCAGCTCGGACATAATAAGCATGCAGCTTTTTACCCTCTTTATTGATAATGAAAGTATCTAAAAGGGCTCTTTCTTGCTCTAAGCTGTCTAGCCAAGAGCCTACATAGGGATAGGTCTCCTTGATATACTTTATTGAACCCTCTATATCTTTTCCTCGGTTATCTGGAACTAAAGAGTATTGTATCATATACCATCCTGATCCAAAAGCAAGAAGAAACATGATGAGAACTGCTGTAAGTATACCTTTTTGATAGTTGTTCATAAATTGCTGTTTTAAAAGGAGTGGTTACTATTCCATATATCCCAAGCCTCAATTGCTTGTAAATGCAACATCTCTAATCCATTCTTTACAGTTGCTCCTCTCTCTTCACCTTTTATCATAAAAGTTGTTTTAAGCGGATTATAAACCAGATCATAGAGTAAATGTTCTTCTCCAAGAGCTGTGTAGGGGAGTAGGGGTGCTTCTTGTTCATGGGGGAACATACCTACAGGTGTACAGTTTACAACTACTTGGTAGTTTTGCAGGAGTTCTTTATTTAATAGTTCATAGGTTAGCTGTCCCTCTCTTGCGACTCGAGATACAAAGTGGAACGCTATGTTCAGTTGTTGTAGTGCAAAGGCTATGGCCTTAGAAGAGCCACCTGTACCTAAAATAAGTGCCCTTCTATGATGCTTCTTTAATAGCGGGCGAATGGATTTCATAAAGCCGACATAATCAGAGTTGAACCCAACTAACTTCTTTCCATTTGTAGTTGAAATAACTTTTACAACATTAACAGCTCCTATAGCTTTGGCCTCTGGAGAGTATGAATCCAAGTAGGGAAAGACCTTCTCTTTATAAGGTATAGTAACATTAAAACCCTGTAAGTTTTCTGTCTCATTAATGATTGATGGAAGCTGAGTGAGCTCTTTAATTTCAAAATTAAGATAGGCGGCAGAAATAGCTTCTTTTTTAAACTTTTCTGTGAAAAAAGATTTAGAAAAAGAGTGTCCTAATGGGTATCCTATTAGTCCATACGTTTTTTTTGTCATTATCTTATTTCTGTGCAATGTATAGGGTACATATACCCATAGTTAGTGAAATGTATTTTGCTTTAGTAAACCCCGCTTTTTTTATGATGTTAATCATCTCTTCTTTCTGTGGGAATAACTTAATAGACTCCGGAAGGTAGGTATAAGCATTTTGATCTTTTGATAGGGTTTTCCCAATGAATGGAATAATTTTTTTCGAGTAAAAACTATAAAGTTGTTTCATTGGGAAGTAGGTTGGAGAAGTAAGTTCAAGAATCACCAGGTGTCCCTCTTTGGTGAGTACACGATAAATTTCTTTCAATCCTTGATCTAGATTTTCAAAATTTCTCACTCCAAAAGCAACAGTTACAGCATCAAAAGAGTTGTCGTGGTAGGATAGATTCTGACAATCCTCTTTTTCAAAGAGGATATGTTGCGCTAACCCTTTTTTTTGAACTTTAGTTTTGGCAACTTTCATCATCCCTTCAGAGATGTCAATTCCCACCATTTTGTCAGGATGTATTTTCTCATAAGTTAAAATGGCAAAATCTCCAGTCCCAGTGGCTACATCCATTATGGTGTTAGGACTGTATTTCTTTAGATTTTTTATAGCCTTTTTTCTCCAATACTTATCAATGCCAAAAGAGAGCGTGTGATTTAATCGGTCATATGCAGGAGCAATGTGGTCGAACATTTGTTCGACCTGCTCTGTTTTGCTCCTATCATTATTATAAGGCTTTATTTGATCTTGAGGATACTTCATTTTTTATTTAAAAAGTCAAGTACATTTTGTTCTATCCGTTTAGTTATATTTGCGTTCTCCTCTTTAATAAACTTTTCTCCCACAATGTGTTCGTAAAGTTCAATGTATCTTTCCGAAACAGATTTTACATACTCATCAGTCATTTCAGGAACTTCTTGTCCAGCTTTACCCATAAACCCATGCTCAATTAACCATTGGCGTACAAACTCTTTGGATAGTTGCTTTTGTTCCTCTCCTTTTTCGAATTTTTCTTGATAACCCTTGGCGTAAAAGTAGCGAGATGAATCTGGAGTATGGATTTCATCAATTAAATAGATCTCTCCATCTCTTTTTCCAAACTCATATTTGGTATCAACTAGAATTAGTCCTTTTTCACTAGCAATCTTTGTTCCTCTCTCAAAAAGAGCATAGGTGTATTTTTCAAGTTGTTCGTACTCCTCTTTAGTAGCTAATCCTTGAGCAATAATCTCTTCTTTAGTTATATCCTCATCATGCCCTTCATCAGCTTTTGTTGTGGGTGTTATTATTGGAGTTTCAAATTTTTGATTCTCTTTCATTCCATCGGGTAGAGCTACTCCGCAGATCGATCTTGAACCATTTTTATAGGCACGCCATGCACTACCTGTTAAATAGCCACGTATAATCATTTCGATACGAAAACCTTCACAAAAGAGTCCAACAGTGACCATTGGGTCTGGTGTTGCTATTTTCCAGTTAGGAACAATGTCTGCAGTAGCATCTAGTGATTTTTCTGCAATTTGATTTAAAACCTGTCCTTTAAATGGAATTCCTTTGGGAAGTACAACGTCAAATGCAGAGATACGATCGGTTGCAATCATTACCAGAAGTTCGTCGTTGATGTTATAAACATCACGTACTTTTCCATGGTATACACTTTTTTGTTTTGGAAAGTTGAAATCAGTTTTTACTAGAGCTTTCATTTTACAAATCTATTTTAAGTTAGTTCTCTTTTTTTGTTTTGGAAAGTTTGCGTTGTCCCTCTTCAAACGTATCATATGCTTCAACAATACGTTCTACAAGTTTATGACGAACAATATCCTCTTTTTCAAGCTTTACAACGGCGATGCCTTTTACCTTTCCTAATATGCGTAGCGCTTGGGCTAACCCCGAAGATTGGGATCGAGGAAGGTCCACTTGGGTCATGTCTCCTGTTATGATCATTTTAGTGTTCATCCCCATGCGGGTTAGGAACATCTTAATCTGTTGGGTTGTTGTGTTTTGGGCTTCATCTAAAATAACAACAGCATCATTCAGGGTTCTACCACGCATAAAAGCAAGTGGAGCAATTTGTACGATATTAAGCTCCATATACTCTTTGAGCTTATTGGCAGGAATCATGTCTTGAAGAGCATCATAGAGAGGTTGTAAATAAGGGTCTATTTTCTCTTTCATATCACCAGGTAAGAAACCTAGTTTTTCTCCAGCCTCAACTGCAGGTCGGCTTAGAATAATTTTTTTGATTTCTCTGTTTTTGAGAGCGCGGACAGCTAATGCAATGGCTAGATAAGTTTTTCCTGAACCTGCAGGGCCTATAGCAAAAAGCATGTCGTTTCTTTCGAATCCTTCTACCAGTCGCTTTTGATTGTCACTTCTTGGAACTATAGGTTTACCACTTACATTAAATACAATGACATCGTCTTTGTGTTTGATGTTGGGTGTTTTCCCCTTTATTATATCGAGAATGACCTCTTCTGTTAAACTGTTGTATTTTGAGCAATGTTTCTCTAGAGCTAGAATACTTTCTTCAAAAGAGCACATCTCCTCTTCATCACCGAGAACTTTGATGATATTTCCTCGGGCTATTATACGAAGTTTAGGGTATAAAGATTTTATTAATTGAAAATTTGAGTTGTTTACTCCATAAAAGAGTATAGGATCGACATCTTCTAGTACTATTATTTTTTCTATCATTTCATTGCCTCAACAGTTAAATACTTGCTACTGCTTTTGATGCAAATTTAATGAAACCTTTGCATACTAACATACATTTTCTTTGCTATTTAATTAAATGGGTTGTTTTGGAACCACATCTTTTACTCTATCTTTGCAGCTGATTTTGTATATTAAAAGGATAGATTAGATGTTTTCAACTAAGAATAAGCTGATTTTGCTGTTTGTACTAGTCATTGTTTTACCTCTCTATTATACTTTTTTCTTAGATCGCCGTCCGATCCAAAATGAGGTAAAAAATGTAAAAGGTGTGGTAAGTTATCGCCGTTCCTTTGGAGATTTAAATAAATTGCATTTAGAGGCTGCAAAGGAGATTGGGATTTCTCCTATCCCTTCAAGGGAAGAGGCTAAACTATTAAAGGGGAAATTGAAAGAGGTTAAGAGCAACTCAAAGTATGCAGTAGACTCGCTGACACATTCTATTCCTTTTCTAGTAGGTCCCGCCGAGAAACTTCTGGGTGAAATTGGTGTTAATTTTCAAGATTCTCTACAAGCAAAAGGAATTAACCCCAATCGAATCATTGTTACATCTGTTTTACGTACAACAGATGATGTGAAGAAACTACGTAAAAGAAATATTAATGCCTCATTGAACTCTGCTCATTTTTATGGTACAACATTCGATGTGAGTTGGAAGAGGTTCGAGAAAGTTGAAAGTAACTTTAGTGGTCGGCCCTATGCTAGTATTGGAGCCGACACACTTAAACTGGTTCTTTCTGAGGTTCTTCGTGACCTAAAGCAGCTGGATAAATGCTATGTGAAGTATGAGTTGAGGCAAGGTTGCTTTCATATCACAGCACGTTAGTTTACTCCCACCATTTATAAAAGTGGTGAATAGGTCCGATTGCTGTACCTATTTCGTAAGTAGCTCCAATTTTTATAGCTTGGTAAAGATACTCTTTAGCCTCACAAACTGCAACATTCAACTCCTTTCCTTGAGCCAATAGAGCTGCTATGGCAGAAGAGAAGGTGCAGCCTGTTCCATGGGTATTTAGTGTGTCAATTCGGATAGAGGGGAGCTCGATAACTTCATCCGTTTCGGCATTGTAGAAGACATCAACTAAATTTCTCTCTTCCAGTCTCCCTGCTTTTAACAAGACAGAAACCTGTCCGTCGAAAGATAAGTCCTTAACCAGGTGGGGCAAGTCCTCTTGCTTTTTTATCTCCTTGTGGAGAAGAAGCTCTGCTTCTGGAACATTAGGAGTGATAACTCTAGCTAAGGGTAATAATTCATTTTTAAGTACCTCTATTGCATCTTCCTTAACTAAACGTCCACCAGATGAGGCTACCATTACAGGATCTATCACTATATCTTTAATAGGGTATTTCGTAAGGGTTTCTTTAACACCTCGAATGAGCTCGGTAGAGTGCAACATTCCTATTTTAATAGCATCTGCACCAATATCATTAAGGATGGATTCAATCTGTCCTGTGACAAAATTGACAGGTAATGGATGAACACCATGTACAGTTGCCGTATCTTCATTAACTACCGCTACAACAGCAGAAGCACCGTAGCAGCCACAAGCAGCAAAAGTTTTTAAATCGGCTTGAATACCAGCACCTCCTGTGGAATCACTACCTGCTATAGTTAATACTCTTTTATAACTCTTCTTTTTCATATTCCTGTTTTCCTTTTTTATCTGATACTCTCAAACAGAACAAAGATAGTCTATTTCTAGTTTTTAGAGGGGATACTACTTAATAATTAGTAGGAAGTGAAGGAAGCCTCTTTAACAAAGAGCTAATAAAGAATTAGGTATGGTGCGATGAAAAGGATTATCTTTGCATAAAAAGTAAAGGAATGTTTAGATATTTTATCTATATAGCTTACGATGGTACGAATTATCATGGTTGGCAAATTCAACCCAATGGTATAAGTGTTCAAGAGACTATAATGAAAGCCTTGTATACCTTTTTGAGAAAAGAGGTTAAAGTTGTTGGTGCTGGACGTACAGATGCAGGAGTACATGCGCTAGAAATGGCTGCTCACTTTGATCTTGATGAGCAGATGGATGAAGAGGTGTTAACTGATCGAATGAATAGAATCTTGCCTGCTGATATCAGTGTGTTATGCACAAAGCGAGTTACAGATGAAGCTCATTCACGTTTTGATGCGCTTTCTCGAACCTACTATTACTATATCTCACACCGTAAATATCCTTTTTCAAGAAAATATAGTTATAGGGTGCATCAACCTTTAAATTATGCTGCAATGAATGAAGCTGCTAAAATCCTTTTCGAGTATGAGGATTTTACAAGCTTCAGTAAACTACATACAGATACAAAGACCAATAACTGTAAAATAACTAAGGCTATTTGGGAGCAGATGGATGCCCATACCTGGCGATTTACTATTCAAGCCGATCGTTTTTTACGAAACATGGTTAGGGCTATAGTTGGAACTCTTTTGGAGGTAGGAAGAGGAAAGATGAATTTAGCTCAATTTAGAGAGGTTATCGAGAGTAAAGATAGAGGAGTGGCTGGAGCATCTGTACCAGGTGAAGCTCTCTTCCTAGCTCAAGTAGAATATCCAGATTCCTTGTTTTTATCTTAATGTCTGACTAGAATGTGGTTATCTTTAGCTTTTTTATCAGCTACTTTGTTGGGGTTTTATGATGTTTTTAAGAAGTACTCCTTAAAAAACAATGCTGTTTTACCTGTTTTATT
>JASLCM010000168.1 GCA_030151845.1 Bacteroides sp. | reverse complement strand
CATTTACTGCTTTTAGAACTTCATTCTCATGAGAATGAAGTTCTAAAAGCAGTAAATGAAGTTGATAACTTTAAGGTGTTAAAAAACACTTTAGAGTTATATAATACAGAGGGACACTTATTGTTATATCTAATTAAGTAGAAAACTACTAATCTGCGTTGAGTGAACTTAGGATATAATAAGCAACACCTTAAAATAAGTAGATAGGGAAGTATCGATTTTTTTAAAGAGTATATTCTATTTTGTTGAGCGGTTTAGTAAAAAATAAAGGCTGGAATTCCAGCCTTTATTTTTTTATTATAGATGATAAGAGATTCTACTCTTCGCTTTCGCCCCATACTTGGTTGGCTAAACGTTTATAATTGTTATATCTCCATTTAGCATTCTCCTCTGCAGCATTAAATAACTCTTCTGCTTCCTTAGGGTATTGTTTCATTACCGATAGGTAGCGAACTTCACCTTTAAGGAAATCTTGGAATTTACTCCAGTCTGGTTCTTTCGAATCAAGTAGGAATGGATTCTTACCTTCAGCTTCTAGTTGTGGGTTGTAGCGCCATAGATGCCAGTATCCACTCTTAACCGCTGCATCTTGTTCAGCCTGAGTTTTACCCATACCTGCTTTTAATCCATGACTGATACAAGGAGAGTAAGCAATGATAAGTGATGGCCCTGGGTAAGCTTCTGCTTCACGGATAGCTCTTAAGGTTTGATTTTGGTCAGCTCCTATAGCTATTTGTGCCACATAAACATAACCGTAAGTTGTTGCCATCAGTCCTAAGTCTTTTTTGCGTACACGTTTTCCTGATGCAGCAAACTTAGCAATAGCACCTAATGGAGTAGCTTTCGATGATTGTCCTCCTGTATTTGAGTACACCTCTGTATCTAATACAAGTATATTGATATCTTTACCACTTGCTATAACGTGGTCTAGACCACCAAACCCTATATCGTATGATGCTCCGTCACCACCGATGATCCACTGTGAACGTTTAACTAAATAGTGCTTTAAAGAAATAATCTCTTTACACTGTTTGCATTCACATTTTTCTGCTAAAGGAACTATTTTTTCGGTTAGCTCTTTTGTTTTGTCTGCATCTAATTTGTTTTCAATCCACTCATTAAATAATGCTTTTAGCTCATCTGTACAACAATCACATGCTTGAGCTTCTTTCATTAATTTTTCTAGTCGATCGCGCATTTTCTCGTTTGCAAGCTCCATTCCTAAACCGAATTCACAGAAGTCCTCGAAGAGAGAGTTTGCCCAAGCTGGACCTTGTCCCTTTTCATTGGTTGTATATGGAGTTGATGGAACAGATCCCGAGTAAATAGAAGAACAACCTGTAGCATTAGCAACCATTTGGCGATCTCCAAATAATTGAGTTAATAGCTTAACGTAAGGAGTTTCACCACAACCTGAACATGCACCAGAGAACTCAAAGAGAGGAGTAGCAAACTGTGAGTTTTTCACATTTGATTTTACATCCACTAAGTGTTGTTTACTCTTAACTTGCTCAGAACAGTATTCCCAGTTTGGAGCTTGAGGTAATTGGGTTTCTAGAGGTTTCATTTCTAGAGCCTTTTCTCCTTTACGTCCAGGACAAACATCAGCACAGTTTCCACAACCAAGGCAGTCTAAAACATCAACTTGAATACGGAAAGTCATATCTGCAAACTGTTTTCCAACTGCTTTAAGTGTAGGGAAGTCTGCTTTAGCTTGCTCATCTTTATCTAAAACGAAAGGACGAATAGATGCGTGTGGACAAACGTATGCACATTTGTTACATTGGATACAGTTTTCAGGATTCCACTCAGGAACAAAAGCTGCAACACCACGTTTTTCATATTTAGCAGTGCTTTGTGGCCAGCTTCCATCTTCAATTCCTTTGAAAGTAGATACAGGGAGAAGGTCTCCTTTTTGAGCATTAATAGGACGAACAACTTCGTTGATAAATGCAGGATCATTGTTTTTCTCTGCTTCTTCATCAGGAAGATTTGCCCAAGCAGGGTCTACAGTTAATTGTTTGTATTCACCGCCACGTTCTACAGCTGCGAAGTTTTTGTTTACAATATCTTCACCTTTTCTACCGTAAGATTTTACGATAAACTTCTTCATTTGCTCTACAGCAAGATCTACAGGTATTACTTTTGTAATTCTAAAGAAAGCCGATTGAAGAATAGTATTTGTACGATTACCTAAGCCAATTTCTTGAGCTATTTCTGTTGCATTGATATAGTAAACAGAGATGTTATTTTTAGCAAAAATACGTTTTACATGGTTTGGTAGATGTTTGGCTAACTCTTCACCTTCCCAAATGCTGTTAAGAAGGAATGTACCGTTCTTTTTTAATCCACGAGTAACATCATACATTCTTAGATAAGCTTGTACGTGACATGCTACGAAGTTTGGAGTATTTACTAAATAAGTTGAACGGATAGGTGAATCGCCAAATCTTAGGTGAGAACATGTAAAGCCACCAGATTTTTTAGAGTCGTATGAGAAGTAAGCTTGGCAATGTTTATCGGTGTTGTCACCAATAATTTTCACAGAGTTTTTGTTTGCTCCAACAGTACCATCTGCTCCAAGACCATAAAATTTAGCTTCAAACATTCCATCTCCACCAAGAGCAATCTCTTCTTGTACTGGAAGTGAGCTAAAGGTAACATCATCAACAATACCAATTGTAAAACGATTCTTAGGCATTGCTAAAGAAAGGTTTTCGTAAACTGAAAGAATTTGAGCAGGAGTAGTATCTTTAGAAGAGAGTCCATAGCGGCCACCTACAATAACAGGTGCATTCTCTTTTCCATAGAAGCAACTCTTAACATCTAAATATAGAGGTTCACCATTTGCTCCTGGTTCTTTTGTACGGTCCAATACAGCTATTCTCTTAGCTGTTTTAGGAACTGCTGCAAGGAAATGCTTAGCAGAGAATGGACGGTATAGATGTACAGCAACTAAACCAACCTTCTCACCTTGTTCTGTTAAGTGATCTATAGTTTCTCTAATTGCTTCTGTAACAGAACCCATAGCTATAATAACACGATCAGCATCTTCTGCTCCGTAGTAGCTAAATAAGCCATACTTTCTTCCTGTTATCTTAGTAATTTCATTCATGTACTCTTCTACTATAGCAGGTACATCTTCATAGAACTGGTTACTAGATTCTCTACGTTGGAAGTATACATCTGGGTTCTCAGCCATTCCGCGTGCAACAGGTGCATTTGGGTTAAGTGCACGTTTACGGAATTCTGCAAGAGCTTCTTGGTCGATTAGTGGAGCTAGCTCCTCTTGATCAATCGATTCTATTTTTTGAATTTCATGAGAGGTACGGAATCCATCAAAAAAGTTGATGAATGGTACTCTAGATTTAATCGTAGCAAGGTGGGATACAGCCGAAAGGTCCATAACCTCTTGAACCGATCCTTCTGCTAGCATGGCGAAACCAGTTTGACGAGCAGCCATTACGTCTTGATGGTCTCCAAAGATAGATAAAGCATGTGCAGCTATAGCACGTGCTGAAACATGGAAAACACAAGGTAACAACTCTCCTGCAATCTTATACATATTAGGAATCATCAAAAGTAATCCCTGTGAAGCAGTGTAAGTAGTTGTTAATGCTCCTGCTTGTAGTGATCCGTGTAGTGCACCTGCGGCACCACCCTCAGATTGCATCTCCTGAACTAAAACAGTTTCTCCGAAGATGTTTTTTCTGCCTGCAGCAGCCCATTCGTCTACATATTCAGCCATTGTAGATGAAGGAGTAATGGGATAGATCGCAGCTACCTCTGAGAACATATATGAAATATGTGCAGCGGCCTGGTTACCATCACATGTGATAAATTTCTTCTGTTTAGTCATAACTAATATTATTAAATGAAAATAACTTTAATGTAAAAAACCAAACAACCAAATTGGAATTTGATTGTTTTTTCCTATTTCTAAATGCTCAACTCCATAAATAATATCAGAGCTGATTTTTGCTTTAGAATCTTTTGTTAAAATTTTAAATGTCATATTTCCATCCACAAGATACGTTTTATTTTTGTCTCCTTTGTGCACACTATGATCTTTCCACATAGAGTTAACAAAAAAGGTGTCTAAAATATTTTGTGGATTCAGTACAGCTGGGTAGAAAGAATAAATTAAGCTTGTGTTATGCATCATGATTTTAGCAGGCTTTTTAGGAAAAGCATCCCCCTTCTTATAGACTAAGTTAATTAATCTTGCATCTGCTAAATATTTAATATAATTCATAACAGTTGCTCTTGATGTCTCTATAGCATTTGCTAGTTGACTGACATTGGGCGCTTTCGGTCCATCAGTAGCTAAGAGATAGAGTAGTTTTTTTATTTTGGATAAATATTTTAATTCGATTTGCTTTATCAAAAGAATATCAACCTCTATCATCATATTCATTGTCTTTAGCAGGTTCTCAGAGAAATTACGTTTCTCTAAGAAGAAAGGGTAGAACCCATGATGGAGATAGTCTTGAAAGAAATCATTGGGGTTAACCTTAGCAATAATTCCTTTAGCTAATTGATGGTGATATTGTAAAATCTCCTCTAAAGTATATGCTCTAAATCGCATACCTGTTTTCAAATTTAAAAACTCACGAAAAGAGAACCCTCTTAGGTTATAACTTTTAACGATATCTTTTAAATCTGTATTCTCTTCTTTGAGACGCATCACAGAGGAACCTGTAAAAATTATATTTAGATGGGGGATTTGTTCATAACAGAGTTGTAACTCTTTACTCCAATTTGCATATTTAAAAACTTGGTCGATGAGTAGAACTTTACCTCCTTGCTGATGAAACTCTTTTGCAAAGTCTATCAGTTGATGTCCTGAAAAATAGAAGTTGTTCATGTTAATGTAGAGACATGAACGGTCTTTGCCAAATTTTTCTTTGGCATATTGGAGTAGGAATGTAGTTTTACCAACTCCTCTTGTTCCTTTAATCCCAATTAAGCGATCATCCCAATTTATTTCGTCCATTAAATCACGTCGAACTGGAGCCTGTACATGCTCTACCAGGTATGCGTGAGTACGATAGAATGATTCCATTTTTCTTTTATTTTGTAGGAGACAAATATAATCTTTTTTTTACTAATTGCAAAGTAGAGATAGCAAATAGCTTTGCTTAACTTTTGATAGATTATATCCTCATTTTTAAATAGTAAGCGAGTATTCAACTAGGATTCATGAAGCTATTGTTATACTTTTGTAAATAATATTTAAGTGTATGTGTACAAAAAATATTTATTACTTTAATCCTGAACACGATATAGCTTTAGCCAATGGGGATCCCAATTTTATGCCATCGGCTACGGTTCGTCAAATGAAAAAAGATTTGGCACTACTGCCTATCTGGTATGGAGATTTGGAGAGTTTAGTTTTAGCTCCAAGTGCTCAAAATCTTACTTTTTTAAACAAGATCAAAAAAATATTACCGATACAAGTTGATTTGATTACTAAGTTCGACCTTCATAAGTATGAATTCTCTCAAATTATTCCATGGGGATGGAATAAGAGTGTGGTAAATGAGTTAACTAAAAGTGGTATGGTAGTTACTGATAAAACAAACTCATTTATCAAAGAATTGAAAGAGTTGTCGAATAGAAAAACGGCTGTAGCAGTACTGGAGTCGTTAAGAGTTCTCTATGGAACTGAAGCAAAAAGTGGTTACTACTCTTCGGTAAATGATTTGCTTAATGCTTCATTAGCTTATCCTTTGGTTTTAAAGGCTCCCTTATCTGGAAGTGGTAGAGGGTTACAATGGTGTATGAGTGAAATCTCAGAGCCTTTAATAAACTGGTCAAAGCGTATAGTTGATACACAAGGGGGAATAGTTGTAGAGAAGGTATTAAATAAAAAAGAAGATTTTGCCTTAGAGTATAGAAGGAGTCTGTCTGGTAAAATAGAGTTTGTTGGCTATTCTCTCTTCGAAACAACTGTTTATGGTGGGTATACTAGAAGTATATTGAAAACTGATTCAGAGATCATTACTCGCTTGAGTACTTTTGTTGCTAAAGAGTTATTAGAGGAGCTAAGAGTATCGGTAGAGCAACAGTTAACGCTGAGGCTGATCAAGAGTGAATACACAGGTTATTTGGGGGTTGACTGTATGATTTATCAATCAGCATGTGATGATAGTTATAAAATTCACCCATGTGTTGAGATAAACTTTAGATATACAATGGGGGTTGTAGCTCACAAATTAGTTCAACAATGGATTGGAGAAGGAGCGTGTGGCAGTTACGAGATAACATACTTTAAAAAGAGGAGGGAGGCTTTATTGTTTTTTGAGCGGATGAAAAGAACCCATCCTTTACTCATAAGGGATGGGCGAGTACATAAAGGCTTTTTAGCACTTAATCCTGTAGAAACTGAGACACATTATGTTGCTTGGATTCTTGTTCAATAGGTTTACTCTCTATACCATACCTGTTAACTGCTGTGACTGCATAGAACTTTTTACGTTCCCATGGGGTGTGAGGAATATGGAGGTATTTTAACTCTCTCAATCCAGTAGCTAAAATGTTTTTAGGGTTTGTGGTATCTACAGGAGTTTCATTACTAGCATAAACAGTATAGGTGTAATAACTCTCATTAGGGAGTTCATGCTGTTCCCAGTTTAATAGGAAGAATCCATTCTTATTAGTAACTTTTAGCTGAACTGGACTCTTTGGCTGCTCGGAAGACAACCACCTCATAGGCGGTTGTAGGGCTAAGTGAGTATAGAATTTATCTTGTAAAAATGTATATATTCCTTGCACATTTTTCTCTAAAAACTCAACTCTATAATGTGCTGCTCCGCTAAACTTGTTTTTCCTTAGAAAAAACAGCTGACGTTTGATCTCTTTAATGTTCCAATTTCCCTCCGAAGGGTCAAGGAAATAAATGCCTAACCCAGGAATGATGTCTCTTTGATTACTTTTTTCCAACCAGTCTAGAGCAAAAGGGTAGAAATTATTACCTTGAAAATACATCATGGGGTAAATTTGGTCTTGTATCCCCTCTTGAAGCCAAAGTTGCACATCTTGTGAAACTGCATAAAAAGAGTTCCACCCTTTGGAAGCATATCTACTAGTGTTTTTGTATTTCCCTACGGGTGAGGAGCTTACTTTTACCCAGGGTTTTGTTTGTTTTACATCGTGATAGATTGTGCGAACAATTGCAGTGATATTATCTCTTCGCCACTCTTCTTTACTCTTTCCTTTTCCATACTTTTTGTATTCAGTATGGTCTGGAAAGTTAGGGCTATTTTCAGGATAACGGAGGTAGTCTAAATGTACTCCATCTACATCGTACCTAGTAAGAACCTCTTTTATT
>JASLCM010000139.1 GCA_030151845.1 Bacteroides sp. | reverse complement strand
TGCCCCTTTTTTAGCAGTAATAACAATGCTAGATAGTGAATAGTAGGCAAAGCCATAGCCAACAGCCATACAGTCTGCAGGAGATCTATGAGATAAAAAGAGACTAACTACTGCTGTACCTATTAAGGTCCCAGCGATAGTCATTACAGGCAAAAGCAAGAGCTTAGGATTTAAGCTCTTGAAGCTTTTTAATGTCTTAGGATCATTTCCTAGGCTAACCCCCACACAAAACATTAGTGCGCAAAGAGCATATTTACTTAGGTGACTCTCTATGATAACTGATGGGATTAATCCAAAGAACCCTAAAGCAGCACCAACGATAAAGAATGCTATAATAATTAAACTTCCTCTCACTTTTAATCTTCCTTTCTTTTATTTAATCGATACCATAAAAACCAAGCACAAAGAACGCTTCCCACTATTGCGGCAAAAGTTATAATAAGAGCCTCTAATCCAATACTCGGAAAGCTAGAGATAACCTCTTCATTTGTACCTGAGTCTACTCCTAATAGAAAAAGAAGTAACCAAATAAACAAAGTGATCACTTTTTGGATCCATTTAAGCGACTTTTTACGCAATAAAAAGCCCACTAGAACTCCAGAAAGCATGAAACTAACAACTACAAACATATGCTCTAATCAATTTTTGTGCAAAGATAGCTAAAAGTTTAGCTGAATAGTATGAAAGAGTCTCAATAATTTATAAATATCGAAGATTTATGCAGGATGGGTCGAGGGTTTACTCCTCAACCCATAATAAGTCGCTCATAATAGCATCTGAAATGAAGATTCCCTCCTCGGTAAGGCTGAAGGTGTTTTCCTCTTGTTTAACCAGTCCTCTTTTTAGGTAGTCTACCACTTCTCGAAGAAAAAAAGTAGAGTAGCTAGATCCAAATTTTTCTTTTAACTCTATTTTATTAACTCCCCATTTAGTCCTTAGCTGAGTGATGATAAACTCGTTGTATTGTGTGTTTAGAGTTAGTTCTTCTCTTTCAAAAGGACGTTCTAATCCGTTTTGTAGAGAACTAATATAGTGAGTTAGATCTCTTGAGTTCCACTCTCTGCTTTTTCCATCAAAAGAGTGTGCGGAGGGACCACATCCTAGGTATGGAACCCCTTTCCAGTATGAAGTGTTGTGTATCCCATACGAATTGGATTTGCAGAAGTTAGAGATTTCATAATGTTCATACCCTTTGCTTGCTAAAATCTTTATCAATAGTTTAAACTGTTTCAAGCTCTCCGTCTCATTAATCTCCTTTACCTGTTTACTTCGAAGTAACTGCATGAGTTTGGTTCCCGATTCGTAGATTAAATGATAGGCTGAGATGTGGTTTGGTTGAAGCTCTAGTGCTTGATGGAGGTTTTCTACCCACTCCTCTGTGCTTTCATATGGAAGACCATAAATCAAGTCTAAACTAATATTTGTAAAGCCGCTATTGTAACAAAGCTCGATAGCCTTTATAGCTTCTTTGGCTGTGTGTCTTCGATTCAGTTTACGTAAAGAGTTATCGTTAAAAGTTTGTACACCTAGGCTAATTCGATTGATGGGGGTATGGTGCAAGCTCTCTAAAAAATGAGAGGTTATATCATCGGGATTGGCCTCTAGAGTAACCTCTGTTAAGGGATCGTTTAGCGTAAAGTTTGTTTCAATTGTCCGAAAAATCTGTTCCAGTTGTTGAGATGAGAGTAAGGATGGAGTTCCTCCACCTATATATAGGGTAGATACCTTCTCCTTAATGTAATCAGAACGCCTTGTGAGTTCAATGCATAGGGCATCAACATATTTTTGGATAAGAGACAGCTGCGTAATGGAGTAGAAGTCGCAATAGGTACACTTGGATTTACAGAAGGGGATGTGAATATAGATTCCTGCCATGGTTAATCGTGAGTTTTAAAGAAGCAAAGTTACAAATTAATGTAGAAATACGAATTATGTGTTTAAAAACACGAATCAAAAATTGTGAAATGATGTATGAATAGGTAACTTGAGAAAACTTCATGAAAGAGTTTACTGCACAATAGGCTCCATGGAGAGATTTACTAACCTTTAGATCTAATACATATTATGAAAATTTATCAAACAAATGAGATTAAGAACATAGCTCTGCTAGGAAGTTCCGGCTCTGGGAAAACCACTCTTGCAGAAGCTATGCTTTTCGAGAGTGGTACAATACAGCGAAGAGGTACTGTAGAAGATAAAAATACAGTTTGTGATTATTTTCCGGTAGAGCAAGAGTATGGTTACTCTGTGTTTTCTACCGTTTTTCATGCAGAATGGAATAATAAGAAACTGAATGTTATAGATTGCCCTGGCTCTGATGATTTTGTTGGCGGAGTAGTGACCGCATTAAATGTTACAGATACAGCAATCATGTTACTGAATGGGCAGTATGGAATGGAGGTGGGAACTCAAAACCATTTTCGATATACAGAGAAAATAGGAAAACCTGTTATTTTTGTGGTAAACCAACTGGATCATGAGAAATGCGATTATGATCATATTTTAGAGCAACTTAGGGAAGCCTATGGACCACATGTAATACCTATTCAATACCCTCTTGAAACAGGACCTGGCTTCAATTCTTTAATTGATGTTTTGCTAATGAAGAAATACACCTGGAAACCAGAAGGTGGGCAGCCCATTATTGAGGAGATTCCTGAGGCAGAAATGGAAAAAGCTAAAGCTTTAAACAGAGCCTTAATTGAGGCTGCTGCAGAAAATGATGAAGGGTTAATGGAGAAGTATTTTGAACAAGACTCTCTATCTGAAGAAGAAATGAGAAGAGGAATTCGAAGAGGTTTAGTTGCTCGGGGCATTTTCCCTGTATTCTGTGTTTGTGCGGAGAAAGATATGGGAGTTCGTCGTTTGATGGAATTTCTTACAAATGTAGTACCTTTTGTGTCAGAGATGCCCAAGGTGATTGATACAAACGGAGAAGAAGTTTCTCCAAGTGCAGATGGACCAACTTCTCTTTATTTCTTTAAAACTAGTGTCGAACCACATATTGGAGAGATATCTTACTTTAAAGTGATGAGTGGCGTTATACACGAAGGGGATGAGTTAGTTAATGTTACCCGTGATGAAAAGGAGAGAATTACGCAAATGTATGTAGTAGCGGGTGGCAATAGAACACGTGTAAGTCAGCTTCAGGCTGGTGATATAGGTGCAGCAGTAAAACTTAAAAGTGCAAAAACAGGTGATACGCTCAATGAGCCAGGATTAGGTTGTAAATTTGACTTTATAAAATACCCAAACTCCAAGTATACGAGGGCTATCAAGCCCATTAACGAGGGGGATACAGAAAAGCTATTTGTGCTTTTAAATAAGATGCGTGAAGAGGATCCTACTTGGGTAGTAGAACAGTCTAAAGAGTTGAAACAAACACTGGTTCATGGTCAGGGAGAGTTTCATTTAAGAACTCTAAAATGGAGGTTGGAAAATAATGAAAAACTAGAAGTCTCTTTTGCCGAGCCACGTATTCCTTACAGAGAAACTATAACGAAAGCTTCACGAGCCGAATATCGACACAAAAAACAATCGGGTGGGGCAGGTCAGTTTGGTGAGGTACATTTAATAGTAGAACCCTATAAAGAGGGAGAACCCGTAAAGGAAATCTATCGATTTAATGGACAAGACATAAAAATATCCATGAGAGGAACCGAGGAGATCCCATTAGAGTGGGGAGGAAAATTAGTATTTGTCAACAGTATAGTTGGAGGAGCTATCGATGCAAGGTTCTTACCAGCTATACAGAAAGGGGTGTTATCTCGTATGGAAGAGGGACCCTTAACAGGATCTTATGCTCGAGATGTGCGTGTGATTGTATATGATGGGAAAATGCATCCTGTAGACTCCAATGAGATTTCCTTTATGCTAGCAGGTAGAAGAGCCTTTAGTGAAGCCTTTAGAAATGCTTCTCCTAAGATCCTAGAACCCGTATACGATGTAGAGGTTTTTGTTCCTTCGGATAAGATGGGAGATGTCATGGGAGATCTGCAAGGAAGACGTGCTCTTATTATGGGAATGAGTAGTGAGAAAGGATATGAGAAAATAGCAGCAAAAGTACCGTTAAAAGAGATGTCCTCTTATTCAACGGCATTGAGCTCTCTGACTGGAGGTAGAGCTTCATTTATTATGAAGTTTGCCAGCTATGAATTGCTACCTACTGACATTCAAGAGAAATTAATTAAGAAATTCTCTTCGAAAGAGGAAGAGTAGTTTTTTGAGCGAATAGCAGAAAAGGCTACAACTTTTTTTAAAGTGGTGGCCTTTTCTTATCTTTATTCTATGATTAAGAGTTGATTACCCTATTTTCTTAACAAGAAAACAAACTATTATAGGGTTTTAGTTGTTATAGTACACAGATTAGCAACTATAAATTAATTTTTAGCTAAAAAAGTATAATATAAAAGGTTTATACCCCACTTTTAGCAAGCTTTTAATTACGGTATGTTAATTTTGTTAGTATGAAAAAGACGACAATCTGGATATTGGGTATAATTATGGGATTCTCATTTTTAAGTCTCCTCTACCTTCAGGTAAGATACATTGAGGAGATGGTGAAGATGAGAAATGAGCAGTTTGATGAATCTGTTAAACGTAGTTTATACCAGGTATCAAAGAGTGTTGAGTATGCTGAAACAGAGCGATGGTTGGCTAAAGATATCTCAGAGAATGAGAGGAGAGCATACCGTCAGTCGCAGTCGAATAAACAAGGGCTTGTACAACAATCCCAACACTATTCGATAGGTCCTGATGGGCAGCTGTATTCCTCCTTTGAGGTGAAAACCACTGTAGATGAGCCAACATCTGCACCAAAAGCAATGATTTCAAGAAGACACGGCTATAAAGGAATACCGCAAACTTCTAAATCGTTAAGTGAAGCGATTAAGCATAGGTATTTGTATCAAAGTGCTTTATTGGATGAGGTGGTTTGGCAGATAATCTATAACGCTAGTGATAAATCGATCGATAAGCGGGTGAGTTTTAGGGATCTAGATGACTACCTTAAAACAGAGCTTATCAATAACGGAATCAATTTACCTTATCATTTTAAAGTAATTGATAAAAATGGAAAAGAGGTATATCGCTGTGCCGATTATGAGGATAAAGGAAGTGAGAGTTCGTATACACAACCTCTTTTCCCTAACGATCCACCTGCTAATATGAGTATTATTAAGGTGCATTTTCCTGCAAAAAAGGATTATATCTTCGATTCTGTTAACTTTATGGTTCCTTCGATGACCTTTTCTATCGTTCTTTTGTTAACATTTATATTTACTATCTACTTAATATTTAGACAAAAGAAGTTATCGGAGATGAAGAATGACTTTATTAACAATATGACTCATGAGTTTAAGACACCCATTTCTACGATATCTTTAGCTGGGCAAATGTTGAAGGATCCAGCGATATTGAAATCGCCTAAAATGTCTGCACACATCTCTCGAGTTATTAATGATGAGACAAAGCGGTTGAGGTTTCAGGTAGATAAAGTTCTTCAAATGTCGATGTTCGATAAACAGCAAGCAGTATTGAAAGTTAAAGAGCTTGATGCACACGAATTAATAACTGGAGTAGTGAATACCTTCAATTTGAAAGTAGAACAATATAATGGAAAGATAACAACTCACTTGGAGGCAGAAGAGTCAATGATCAAAGTAGATGAGATGCACATTACGAATGTGATATTTAATTTAATGGATAATGCTGTTAAATATCGAAGAAGTGATGTAGATCTCGAGCTCACTATACGTACCTGGAATGACTCAAAAAGGTTGATGATAGCCATCGAAGATAATGGAATCGGTATGAAGAAAGAGGACACTAAGAAAGTTTTCGATAAATTTTACCGTGTTCATACAGGAAATCTACACGATGTTAAAGGCTTTGGTCTTGGACTAGCATACGTTAAAAAAATAGTGACGGACCATAAGGGAAGTATACGTGTTGAAAGTGAGCTAAATAGTGGAACTAAATTTATTATTGCATTACCTTTATTAAAAAACTAGAGATATGGACGAAAATTTAAAAATTTTATTGTGTGAAGATGATGAGAATCTTGGTATGCTACTAAGAGAATACTTGCAAGCAAAAGGTTTTGATGCAGATCTTCATCCAGATGGAGAAGCTGGATACAAAGCTTTTTTAAAGAACAAATATGACTTGTGTGTATTTGATGTAATGATGCCTAAAAAAGATGGCTTCTCATTAGCACAGGATGTACGTGCTGTAAATGCAGAAATTCCAATAATATTTCTAACAGCAAAAACTCTAAAAGATGATATTTTAGAAGGCTTTAAAATTGGAGCAGACGATTATATCACGAAACCCTTTAGTATGGAAGAACTAACTCTTCGTATTGAAGCAATTTTACGCAGAGTTCGTGGAAAGAAAAATAAGGAGAAGAACTTCTATCAAATTGGAAACTTTATGTTTGATACACAGAAGCAAATTCTCTCTTTAGGAGAAGAACAGACCAAGTTGACAACAAAAGAGTCTGAGCTTTTAAGTTTGTTATGTGCGCATGCAAATGAAATTCTACAAAGAGATTTTGCTCTTAAAACCATTTGGATAGATGATAACTATTTTAATGCAAGGAGTATGGATGTTTATATTACGAAGTTACGTAAGCATTTAAAGCCAGATCCTTCAGTAGAGATTATCAATATTCACGGTAAAGGATACAAGTTGATTACGCCTAATGAAGAAGTATAGCTTCTTAACTAACTAATAAAAGGCAAGGGGTAGTAAATATTTACTACCCCTTGCCTTTTTTATTCTGTTTTATAAGCTATATACTAGTACTATTAGTCTGCAATTCTTTTGTTAATGGCAATGTATGCAATTAGACCACCAACAATCAGTGCTGCTGCAGTTAATAGAACATTATTGTTATTTACATTACCTGTAAATGCGCAAATCAGTAAAGTGGCAACTCCTGCTAAAATCAGTAAGAGACCTAAATTTTTTAGTAAACCTTTCATTTGTGTGTATTTTAAGTATATAATTTTTCGAATTGAATTCTATTTCACAAATTAAAGAATTCTTTTTGTATCAAAGAAATATTTTAAGCCGAATTTGAGTTTAAATCGTTGGTTTTACTCATGTTTCGGTAAAACCGAGAATCTTACTCTTTTTTCATATTAATATTATGAAAAATCTGATGTAAAACTTTTTGTCCAACCTTAAGATCATCAACATCAACCCCTTCTAAAGCTTCTATTATAGTTCTGTTTGATATCTCTTTTGCTTTGTGCTCCAACTCTCTACCTGTTTTAGTGAGGTGGATAAGGTTAGTTCGCCTATCGTTTTTATCAGATATCCGAACAACTAAGTGCTGACGCTCCATATTATCTATAAGTCGGGTCATACTGGGCTTGTCTTTAAATGTTGCATCACAAAGCTCTTGTTGTTTTACGCCATCTTTCTCCCAAAGAAAAATAAGGACGGTCCACTGCTCTGGACTAATCTCCAAACCTTGTTCTCTAAAATTTCTATATAACGTTCTGTTTATAGCTGCAGAAACCTTACCATTTAAAATGGCAAAGATCATTCGAATGTCAAAATTGAATTGTTCCATTATGAAATTATTGTCTAAGCAACCTTACAAATATAATTTTCTTTATGCTAAAATCCTATAATTTGACGATAAAATGAAATAAATATTTGTTGCGACATAAAAAATAGCTAACTTTGCAGCGCTAAAAGAATTATATCACATAATTTATTAATTAATTAAGTATGAATCAATACGAAACCGTTTTCATTTTGACTCCCGTTTTGTCTGATGTACAGATGAAGGAAGCGGTAGAAAAAT
>JASLCM010000135.1 GCA_030151845.1 Bacteroides sp. | reverse complement strand
TGAAATTCTATAAAGACGGTATTAACTACTTCCCAGTATTAATTCGCCATTTTGGTGATGACTTAGTTTCTGCAGTAGGTGGATATGGTCGTTATGGTATTGTACGTAATAACGTTTACAAATTAAACATTCAACAAATTAAGAGTCCAGGTGAACCTATAGTACCTCCAATTGATCCAACAGATCCAGATGATAAAGAAAACTCTTATGTAGCATTTGATGTAGAAGTATTACCTTGGGTAGTACGTGAGCAAAATGTAATCATTGACTAAGATTTAAACCTATATAAGTCAGGGGGAGTCCCCTGACTTACTATCCTATTTTAAATCTTTTAAATCTATGATTATGCGTATTATTCCTTGGAACTTTATATTGATATGTAGTATTATCTTTTTGGGAACATCTTGTATAAGTGAAGACAGAGATGACTGTGTATATCGACTTAAGTTTAAGTACGATTACAACATGGATTATATAGATATGTTTCCTGAAAAAGTTGATCGAGTTGATGTTTTTGTTTTTGATGACAAAGGCTTGTTTGTACAGGAAATTACCGAATTAACCACTACACAATTTCCTGAAGATTTTGGTATTGAATTGTACTTACCTGTAGAGAAAGAATATACATTCTTAACTTGGGGAGGATGGGATAAGAGTCAGTACGATATAACTAAATTGGTACCTGGCAAAACCTCAATTGCTGAAGTTGAGCTTGGTCTGAAAGATCGTAGTTCTGGATTCAGTAATATTAACCTTACTCCATTGTGGTATGGTAAACTCACTACCGTAGTAAAAGGCTCAGGTGAAGCAGTAGTTCCTTTAATAAAAGATTCAAATAAGTTTAGAATAGCAGTTCGTTTGCTTCCTACAGCTGAAGAAAATACACCTCCAAAACACGAAGAGTTTGATATCTTTCTTGAATCGGATAATACTTTGTACGACAGCAATAATAAAAGTATGAGTTCAAAAGCTTTTCGTTATCGTCCTTATTATAAAGAAAATGATAACAGAGGTTTTATACTAGAACTAAACACTCTGCGCTTGATAGCAGGGAGAACAAATAATTTAATTTTTGCCGATCCTGATACACATGAAACTCTACTAAGTATTAATCTTAATGAGTATTTAGAAGATCTTAAGTTTTTAGAAAATAGCAAAATGGACTTTCAGGAGTTCTTGGATCGAGAAGATGAATTTGCTGTTATTTTTTATTTTGGAAGTTATGCTGGAAATCTGTTCTCGAGCTTTATTGTTGAAATAAATGATTGGGTTATTAGAAAACAGAATGAAGATAATATTTAAATGCAAGAACTTAAATCAAAACCTAATAGATATGTTTAGCACTATAAATAGAAAATATTCCTTTCGGGATTTTTGGGCAGTTTGTTTTTTGAGCATTCTTGCTATATCCTGTACACAGGAGACAGAAGAGTTTACAGCGATTGATGCTTCTGATATTTTGTCTTTGGAATTTCAGTTTTCCAAATTAACAACTGAAAATGTAGATGCTTGTGTGTCTGAGGTTAGATTCCTTGCTTTTAAATCTGAAACTGGAGAATGTGTCAAAAATCAATTACTTACTTTCGGTGCTCAGATAGACCCTGGAATAACAGAGGAAAACACTAAATCTAAATCTGATAAAATCAATCTAGCAAAAGGGACTTATGACTTCCTATTTATAGCCAATGAGTCTTCGTTGATGGTAGATGATGATTTTAGAGATAAGCTTCTACGTATTGGCAATCTCACCGAAATGAGTCTTAGTCCTTTTTCAGTTCAAAATTATAAAGGGGAGGTTACAGACAGAATTGTCATGTCGGCTTATTATCCAGGCGAAGTTCTTACATCTGGGGGTGCTCAATCCTCTCACTTCACTAAAGACGTTCGGTTGGTTCGATCGTTTTCGAAGGTGGAAGTTGTCTTTGAGAATTATGAGTCAGAAGCCACATATAAGAGAGTGAAAAAGGTGGAACTAGTAAACACTCCTACTCAATATAATGTGCCTGCTTTGCCTACTAGCTATTTTACGCTATATGGAAATAATCGTTTTACTACCTTGACTGTTGAAGATCCTTTTGAAGAAGAAGATTATAAAAACACAGGTGGTACACCTATTGGGGTTGTAAATTTTTATATACCCGAACTTTTAAGATACAAGGATACAGATCCTAGTACAAACAAGATTAGTCTTCATGTGGAAGGGCAAGGTTTCTTTGACCTCGACCAAGATTTAGTTGACAATGTTTTGTTCACTACTGATCAGGCCCGTTTGGCACTAGATTATTCAAAGTTATCAGATTCTAGTGCTATTCGTAATGTTATCTATCGCTATACGGTTAAATTAAGTAGAAAAAGTGTTTTGGAAGCTGTTTTAGAAGTTCAACCATGGACATTGATTGATTCTGATAAAAACTTCACTAAGCCTAAATGGGATGCCTTTAGTATTCGTGTGGGTAATGAAGTTGTTACTGACCAACAAGAAATTAGCTTGAAAACAGGTGAGGAAGCTATTATAACCTTCAAATTAACAGAGCCTAAGGGTTCAGATTGGAAAGCAAGTTTAACGAATGGTAGAGATTTTAAATTCACTTCTATAGATTCTGGAGAAGATAATATTGAATATAAAATTAAGGTAAAGGCTGCTAATGAATGGACGGGTGCATTAAAACTCACTGAGTTTTATATTGCTGTAGATGGCGAAGAACTTCCATTATGGGAAAAAGTTGCTGGTAATGCCGATGGTGAAGGTGGAATAGGAAAAAGATATGTATTTAAACAAATAGAATAATGTCATGAAAAAGTTTCTACTAAAATATAGTGTGTTGTTGTTTGTTTTACTACTAGGAGCTTGTTCCTCAGATGACAGACTAGATACAGCAACAGAAGATGATGGCTATTTTATGCAGATAACTCTTGACTTAGAGGGCAATACTGGTCCTCAGACTCGTGTAGAAAATAAGCAAACAGAACCTGGAGAGGATATCTTAAATGAAAATAGAATAGAGACAGTAAATATTGTGTTGTTCAATACTACTACTGATGAAAAAGTTGCTTGGATAGTTCCAAGGAATGCTATGCATATTGAAGACCTACCCAGTAGTGTTCAGAAAAAACTATTAATTCGTGTACCTGAAGGTATAGCTACTTCATTAACAGGCAGTAGTTACCAAATGGCTGTAGTTGCTAATGGGCCATCTATTGATATAGAGAAAGTGACAAAATTGTCTGAATTGAGAAAAATTGTAGTTGAGACTGAACTTAACCCTGGAGTCAAGCAAGTTTCTTTCTTGATGACTAATTTAAAATCTACAGGACTAATAGACTTTACTAAGGGTATCGCTTATGATTTGGGTAGTGTAGAGCTTAAACGAGCTGCATCAAAAGTGCGTATTAAAGTAAACTCTATTACTGCTGATGGCTATACAGTTGATGGTACGCCACAAGTGGCTTTCGTACATTATCCTAATAAGACAGCATTGCTACCTGAGAGTGGCCGTGAGTTGACTGCAGGTGAATATTCTGGATATATGAAAACTGATTATATAGATTTGTTTCATCTTGATACTGAGCTAAATCCTTTTTGGACAACAACTCTACCTTTTTATTCCTATGAAAATAACTGGAAAACTGATGATGGAAAGGAAACTTACTTAATAGTGAAAGTGAATTTTAAGGCAGAAAATTCAGATAAAAGTGTACCTTATTATTATCGTATTTCTCTTAATAATTTGAAGGGTAGTACTGATAAAGAAAAGCTTTTAAGAAATCACTTGTATAATATAAATGTTAACATTGAAAAGCTTGGAAAAGAAGATTCTCAACTTCCTCTCGATTTAGAGGCTTATGTTTCAGTTGAGCCTTGGGAGGAGATAGATGATATTCAAGTGCAACTTGAGAAAGCCAGCTTTTTAGTGGTCAAAGAGAATGACATTATAATGGCGAATGTAGCTGAATATAAAATAGAATATTTATC
>JASLCM010000126.1 GCA_030151845.1 Bacteroides sp. | reverse complement strand
AACATTAGAGGAGGATTGTAGAGATTTATTGGATTTATGCATTGATGTTATTTACCACAAAAACATGAAGGCCTTTGGTTTACAAGAACTTTATAGGCTATATGTTAAGTGGGAACAAGAAAAAGAGGAACATAAAAGTGAAAACAATTAAGACAGAAGAATATCCATATCATCCACTCATAGTTGCTACTGAGTTTTATTATAAAGCTAAGCACAAAGAGGAGTTAGAGATTAGACTTGCGAATCGGCAAGACTTTAAAGCTTTTAAAGATTTTCTTGTCTCTAAGAAAATAGGTTTTAGAGAGGTGTATATGGATACATCTTATATCATTCAATTCACAAAATAAAGTAATGGACGCGAGAATAAATAACATTTGTAAAGCATTCCCTAAAGAACTAAAGAACCAATTAATAACGACTTACGGTAGTCTCAAGAAATTTTATGCTACTGTCTATCTCATTGCTAAAAACGAGCATAACTGTCAGCTTGCCAATATTCCTGGCTCTGATCAACGCCTCAAGACCATAAAAGCCTATCAAGGACTTATTCGTTTTACTTTAGATGAAGCTGAATTAGACGGACAAGATATTCTCGACCAAATTGCAAGTGATTATTTGGATGACTTTGTTCAGTACAAAGAGCAAGATTTTGGAATGAGCAACGATGAATTTATCGCTATAATCAAAAAAATAGGCTAATTTTATTTATTATACGCCAAACTTTTTTACTCGTCAAACCATCTGTAAAATATTGACTATCTTTGTGCCATGAAAAGGTACGAAATAACAGATTGGCTACCCACAACAAAAAAAGAGGTAGAGCGAAGAGGGTGGGATGAGATAGATGTCATTCTTTTTAGCGGAGATGCATATGTTGATCACCCCTCTTTTGGAGCAGCTGTGATAGGAAGAACATTAGAGGCCGAAGGTCTCCGTGTAGCAATAGTACCTCAGCCTAACTGGAGAGATGACCTAAGAGACTTTAAAAAGCTAGGGAGACCTAGACTCTTTTTTGGGATCAGTGCGGGATGCATGGATTCTATGGTCAACAAGTATACAGCGAATAAAAGGATTAGGAGTGAAGACTCTTACACTCCAGACGGACGGCCAGATATGCGGCCAGATTACCCATCAATTGTATACAGCAAGATTCTGAGAGAACTTTATCCAGATGCACCTATTCTACTAGGTGGTATTGAGGCTAGCATGCGAAGAGTCTCTCACTACGACTATTGGCAAGATGAGCTTAAAAAAAGTATTCTATGTGATAGTCAGGCAGATCTACTCATCTATGGCATGGGTGAGAAACCTATCGTTGATGTAGCAAACTTTATAGCAGCTATCGTAGAGAACGATCACTTACCCTATGCTACAAGAAAAGTAGTTCCTCTGCATTTACCACAAATAGCTTATCTCTCAAAAGAGATCAGCACCACACCAGAGGATATTCTCCTGCATAGTCACAAGGATTGCTTACAAAACAAAAAGAAACATGCTGAAAACTTTAAGCATGTGGAGGAAGAGAGTAATAAGTACCATGCTTCTAGAATCATTCAACCTGTTGATGATAAGTTTGTAGTTGTGAACCCACCTTACAAGCCAATGTCTACAGCCGATCTAGATCGATCTTTTGAGTTACCGTACACTAAACTCCCCCATCCTAAGTACAAAAACAAGCGTATCCCTGCTTATGATATGATTAAGTTTTCTGTAAATATTCATCGAGGATGTTTTGGAGGATGTGCATTTTGTACCATATCTGCTCACCAAGGTAAGTTTATCGTAAGTAGATCCAAAGAGAGTATTCTAAAAGAGGTTGAAGCATTGGTGGAACGCCCTGACTTCAAAGGATATTTGAGTGACTTAGGTGGTCCATCTGCTAACATGTACCAAATGGGAGGAAAAAACCTGGAGATTTGTCACAAATGTAAACGTCCCTCTTGCATACATCCCAACGTATGTCCCAACTTAAATACCGATCATACCCCACTCTTGAAGCTTTATAAAGAGGTTGATGCGATTAAAGGCATCAAAAAAAGCTTCATTGGAAGTGGTGTTCGATACGATCTCTTACTCCATCAATCGAAAGATGAGAGAACCAATAAGGCTGCAGAGAAATATACTACAGAGCTTATTGAGAATCATGTTAGCGGCCGATTAAAAGTCGCTCCTGAACACACTAGTGATAAGGTATTACACATTATGCGTAAACCCTCTTTTAAGCAATTCTATGAGTTTAAAAGAAAGTTTGATAAAATCAACGAGGAGAAAAACCTTCGTCAGCAATTAATTCCCTACTTTATTAGTAGTCATCCTGGCTGCTCAGAAGAAGATATGGCTGAGTTAGCTGTCTTGACAAAAGAGTTAGATTTTCAACTAGAGCAGGTACAGGACTTCACTCCAACACCAATGACTGTAGCTACAGAGGCATGGTATACAGGTTACCACCCCTATACGCTTGAACCTATATTTAGTGCAAAATCTTCCGATGAGAAGCTCAACCAACGTCAGTTCTTCTTTTGGTATAAACCCGAGATGAAACGAACAATCGTTAAGTCTCTTCAAAAGATGAACAGAGGGGATCTTATTGATCAATTGTACAGTGGCAAAAAAAACTCCTCTAACCACTCAGTCTCTTCCTCTACAAAAAAGAGAAGAAGAGATAGAGGGAAAAAGGGTAAACGATAAAAGCTTTTCAGTAAAAAGAGCGTATGGTTTCGTTGAAACCATACGCTCTTTTTAGTTAATGACTGGGCTGCATAGATACAATCTCCTTTAAGATTGATACAGCTGTGTTTACATCGGGAACTGGTTTTATAACCATTGATCTTTTTCCTTTCTTTTCACGTAAATCACAACGTTTTGGGTGTTGCATCATATATTCTATCGATTTGCCAAAAGATTTACTCTCATAGAAAGGACTATCGTTATCCGATACAAAAAAGAGAGTCATTCTTCCATTTTTGAGAAACAGCCGTTCGGCTCCTAATCGAACGGCTAGCCGTCGTAAAGGAACAATAGCTAATAACTCTTCTGTCTCCTTAGGAAGTGGTCCAAAACGATCTTCTAAACGTTTTCTATAAGCCGCTACATCTTCATCTAAAACCAAAGTATCTAACTCTCGGTATAATAGCATCCGTTCACTACTACCGGTAACATAAGTATCGGGTAATAAGATTTCCAGATCACTCTCTATCTGACACTCCTTTACAAAGTCTTCCCCTAAAACCTGACCATCGGTCTCCTCTTTTTCGGTATAAAGTTCAGAGAACTCATCAATCTTCAACTCATGAACAGCTTCTGTTAATATTTTTTGGTAAGTTTCATACCCTAAATCGGCTATAAACCCACTCTGTTCAGCTCCTAACATATTCCCTGCCCCACGAATATCTAAATCTTGCATAGCAATGTGTATCCCACTTCCTAAATCACTAAAATTCTCTATGGCTTGTAATCTTCTTTTTGCATCGGGAGTTAAACTATGTAGTGGAGGAGCCAACAAATAGCAAAATGCTTTTTTGTTACTACGTCCCACTCTACCACGCATCTGGTGCAAATCACTCAAGCCAAAGTGGTGAGCTTGATTTATCAATATTGTATTGGCATTAGGGATATCGATACCACTTTCAATGATTGTTGTAGCTAATAATACATCATACTCATGGTTTACGAAATCTAGGATAAGAAGCTCTAGTTTTTTAGGTTCCATCTGGCCATGTCCTATGGCAACCCTACAATCAGGAATTTCTCGCTCAATCATCAATTTTAAATCCATCAATCCCGAGATACGATTATTAACAAAGAAGACTTGTCCGTTTCTACTCATCTCAAAGTTTATGGCATCTACAATGACTGCTTTATCGAAAAGATGAACCTCTGTTTGTATAGGATATCTATTGGGAGGTGGTGTTGCAATTACACTTAAATCCCTAGCTCCCATCAAAGAGAATTGTAACGTTCTTGGAATAGGAGTTGCAGTTAAGGTTAGTGTATCTACATTTACTTTGAGTTGTCTTAATTTCTCTTTTACGGATACTCCAAACTTTTGTTCTTCATCAATAATGAGAAGTCCTAAATCTTTAAATTCTACATCTTTTCCTAAAATACGATGGGTTCCAATGATTACGTTGACCTCATTGCTTTTTAATTTCTTCAACACTTCCCGTGCTTGACTCGCTGGACGTGCCCTACTGAGATAATCTACTCTACATGGAAAATCTTTTAGTCGCTCTTTAAAGGTTTGATAGTGCTGGTAAGCTAATACCGTTGTGGGAACTAACACGGCAACCTGTTTATCATCTGCTACGGCCTTAAATGCAGCACGAATGGCTATTTCAGTCTTTCCAAACCCTACATCTCCACAAACCAATCGGTCCATAGGAACATTGCTCTCCATATCTTGCTTAACCTCTAGTGTTGCTTTGCTTTGATCGGGGGTATCTTCATAGATAAAAGAGGCTTCTAGTTCACGCTGCATAAAGCTATCTGGACTATAAGCAAAGCCTTTCTCCTCCCTACGCTTTGCATATAGCTTGATTAAGTCGCGTGCAATATCTTTAATTTTTCCTTTAGTTCTATCTTTGAGTTTTTCCCATGCTCCTGTTCCTAGTTTATTTAGCCGAGGAGGTTCGCCCTCCTTTCCTTTATACTTGGACACCTTGTGCAAGGAGTGTATAGGAACTATAACTACATCATTGTTTTGATAGATGAGTTTAATCACTTCCTGCGTCGTTTCGCCATTAGGTATTCGAATGAGTCCTGCAAACTTACCTATTCCATGGTCTTGATGAACAACATAGTCTCCTGGTGTAAACTGATTCATCTCTTTTAGAGTATGAACCATCTTTCCGCTTCTGGCCCGATCACTTTTTAAGTTGTACTTATGATAGCGATCAAAGAGTTGATGATCGGTAAAGAAACAAACTCTTAAATATTCATCAGAAAAACCTTCATGGAGTGTCCTTTCCACTCCATGAAAATCAATACGATCCCCACGATCTGCAAAAATAGCTCGTATCCTATCGATCTGTTTTTTACTATCGCTGCAGATATAGATGAGATAGCCTAGCTCTTGAAATTTCTTAAAAGTGGCTGCAACTAAATCAAAATTCTTATGAAAAATGGGTTGTATCGCTGTGTGGTATTCAAAAGAGACATCGGGTTCTCCTGTGGGCTTATTTCCAAACTCAATCTTTTTAAAAGATTGAATCTCTTCTTCAAACTTCGTTGCCGATAGAAGCTTTCCCTCCATAGAGAAAACTTCACTATCTTCTTCCTCTCTTTTAACAAGCTGTGCTTGAGGAGATAGAGCTTCTTTCGAAACCTCTTCTATTCTCTCCTTTATCCAAAACTGATCTTGAACACCTATCAGAGAGTTTTTAGGTATAAAATCGAAAAAGCTCACATAAGAGTCGCCTATATTGCCCAATTCTGGCACAATATTCACCTCTTTCCTACTCTCTACGGAGAGCTGATTTTCTACATCAAAGAGTCTTATACTATCTACCTCGTCCCCAAAAAAGTCGATACGGAAAGGGTACTCTGAAGAGTAGGAGTAAACATCGATTAATCCTCCTCGAACTGCAAACTGACCTGGTTCATACACATAGTCAACATAACTAAAGCCTAATTCTTCAAGAAGCTTAACCACTTCACTAATGGTTATTTCTATGCCGCACCGTATCGTGAGGGTTCTCTCTTCCATCTCTTTACTTGAGATTACTAATTCTGCTAATGCATCTGGATAAGAGACTATAACAAGCTTCTTTTTTTGTTGAAGCTTAGATAACACCTCTGTCCGAAGTACCTCATTTGCTGGATCTTTTTGCCCGTACCGGATGGCTCTTCTAAAGGAGGAGGGAAAAAACAGAAGTTCTTCTTTGATCTCTAGTTGTTTCAGATCGTGATAGAAGTAACCTGCATCTTCTAAATCTTTTAAAATAAAAAGTGAAGTCTCTTCTCTATTTGCTAACAAACAGGAAGAGAGTAAAGAGGGTGAGGATCCAACTAATCCTTTGCAGTAAATATGCTTTACTTCATTCTTATCTAGGAGTTTTTGAATCGCTTTTGTATTTGGATGTGCACCAAATACCTGTTGTATATCTGATAAGGTCATATATTCTAAAGAATTAAGCTACAAAAGTACAAAAATATATGTAGTTTTAAGAATGCTCTTTTGTAAGGTAGTTTAAAAACACTACTTTTGCTTCTAGTATAAGTAAACCTTTTATCCAGAAATAGATATGCAGAGATCGGACAGTGTAGTTATTATTCCAACCTATAACGAAAAGGAGAATATTAGAAATATAATATTAGCCGTTTTTGAACTTGAAAAGACCTTTAATATTTTAGTAATTGATGATGGTTCTCCTGATGGAACTGCTACTATTGTTAAACAAATGCAAAAGGAGTATCCCAATCGTCTCTTTATTATAGAACGTGAAGGAAAACTAGGCTTGGGTACAGCTTATATCACAGGTTTTAAGTGGGCATTAAAAGAGAAGTATGACTATATTTTTGAGATGGATGCCGACTTTAGCCATGCTCCAAAAGATTTAATTCGTCTTTATGATGCTTGTGCGAAGGAGGGAGCTGATCTTTCTATAGGTTCAAGATATGTTAGTGGTGTAAATGTGGTTAACTGGCCCATGGGACGTGTCCTTATGTCTTACTTTGCCTCAAAATATGTACGTTTTATTACTGGACTTCCTGTGCATGATACTACAGCTGGATTTAAATGTTATAAAAGGGAGGTTCTTGAGACTATCGATTTAGATCACATTCAATTCAAAGGATATGCTTTTCAAATAGAGATGAAATTCACTGCCTATAAATGTGGTTTTACAATCAAAGAGGTTCCCGTTATCTTTATCAATAGAAAGTATGGAACTTCAAAAATGGACTCTAGTATTTTTGGTGAGGCTGTTTTTGGTGTAATTAAATTGCGCATAGATAGTTGGTTTAATAAATT
>JASLCM010000120.1 GCA_030151845.1 Bacteroides sp. | reverse complement strand
ACAGAGAAGAAATGCTCCATTAATAACCTCAAAAGGTTTATGGTCTAGATCCTTTTTTAGAATTTGCTCTTTAACTTCAATTGGGCTTACTAACATATTTTTTAAAAAAATAAATTAAGGGGCGCAAAGATAAATAAAAACATTAAACTATCTTAGTCTCTTCTTGATAAGTTGCTTTTAAAGCGCTTATCTCTGTTAAATATAGTAAAAAATATACTTTATATCTTATTTTTATTAAAATAAATTAGGCATGAAAATAGAAAATTGGGGAGTGATCTCATATTCAGAAGCTTGGAAAAGGCAAACAGAACTATTTAATGGACTGATAGAGGCAAAAAAGAGGGGAGAGGAGTATATTAATCGGATAATTTGCTGTGAACATGAGCCTGTTTATACACTGGGGAAGAGTGGAAAGATGAATAACTTGCTTATTCGTGAAGAGGAGTTAAGAGGATTAGGTGCCACTTTCTTTCAGATAGATCGAGGAGGAGATATAACCTATCACGGACCTGGTCAACTAGTTGTTTATCCAATCCTAAACTTAGAAGACTTTCATCTAGGCTTGCGTGAATATATTGCTCTTTTGGAGGAGGCTGTGATTTCTTTATGTGCCCATTATGGAATTGAGGGAAAACGTGTAGAAGGGGCTATTGGAGTGTGGATTGATGCAGGAAAGCCCACGGCAAGAAAAATATGTGCATTTGGAGTGCGTTGTAGTCATTTTGTTACGATGCACGGCTTAGCTTTGAATGTCAATACAGATTTGAGATTCTTTGATTACATAAACCCTTGTGGTTTTGTAGATAAGGGGGTGACTTCTTTAAGTAAAGAATTGGGGCGTATGCTTGATTATGGTGAGGTTACTCAATGTTTTATCTCCACATTAACCAGCTTATTAAAGGAGAGATAGGGTATGTTTACGATAGAAAGAACAAGTGATGAGCGTATGCTGGAGATTATGGCTCTTTATCATCAAGCTACTTTATTTATGAAGGAGTTGGGAAATGAGGAGCAGTGGGTGGCAGGGTATCCTTCGCGAGAGTTAATCCTTAAAGAGCTAAAGGAGGGTAATCATTACTCTTGTTTCTATGAGAAGCAATTGGTTGCCGCATTTAGTTTTCTAGAGGGAGAGGACCCAACTTACCAGGATATTCGCGAAGGTGCGTGGTTAAATGATGAGCCCTATGGGGTTGTGCATCGGTTGGTGAGTAGTGGACTAATAAAAGGAGGTGCTTCCTTTTGTTTGGAATGGGCTTATAAGCAGTGTGGAAACTTAAGAGTGGATACGCACTACAAGAACATCCCCATGTTAAGGTTGTTACAAAAAAGTGGATTTACAAGGTGTGGGATTATAACGATAGAGGATGGAACAGAGCGAGTTGCTTTTCAAAAATCGCTTCTTGCGTTAGGAAAAAGTTAAGGTTAAGCTTCCTGTTTTTAAATTTGGATTGAAGGTTGTTAAACTTCACCTTATTTTGTATTTTTGCACTCAATTTGTTCGAACTAAAATAATAAATTAAGATATAGAATGGCTAAAGAATTGAAAGATCTTACCAAGCGTAGTGAGAACTACTCGCAGTGGTATAATGATTTGGTTATTAAGGCAGATTTAGCTGAACAGTCAGCAGTACGTGGTTGTATGGTAATCAAGCCTTATGGGTATGCAATTTGGGAAAAAATGCAACGTCAGCTTGATGATATGTTCAAGGAAACAGGACACGTAAATGCCTATTTCCCTTTACTTATTCCGAAGTCATTTTTGAGTAGAGAAGCGGAGCATGTGGAAGGATTTGCGAAAGAGTGTGCTGTAGTTACTCACTATCGTCTTAAAAATGCCGAAGATGGATCTGGTGTAGTTGTGGATCCAGAGGCTAAATTAGAGGAGGAACTCATTATTCGTCCAACCTCTGAAACCATTATCTGGAATACCTATAAGAACTGGATTCAGTCGTACCGTGATTTGCCTATTTTATGCAACCAATGGGCCAATGTATTCCGTTGGGAAATGCGTACTCGTCTGTTCCTACGTACCGCAGAGTTCTTATGGCAAGAAGGACATACAGCTCATGCAACCCGTGAAGAGGCAGAGGAAGAGACCATTAAAATGCTGAATGTTTACTCTGAGTTTGCCGAAAAATACATGGCAGTACCTGTTGTTAAAGGGGTAAAATCTGCCAATGAGCGTTTTGCTGGAGCCTTGGATACCTATACAATAGAGGCAATGATGCAAGATGGTAAAGCTCTACAAAGTGGAACATCACACTTTTTAGGACAAAATTTTGCAAAAGCATTTGATGTACAGTTTGTAAACAAAGAGAATAAATTAGAATATGTTTGGGCTACCTCTTGGGGAGTATCAACTCGTTTGATGGGTGCTTTAATCATGACTCACTCAGATGATAATGGTTTAGTACTTCCTCCTAAGTTGGCCCCAATCCAAGTGGTTATTGTTCCTATCTATAAGAACCAAGAGCAGCTGAGTCAAATCAATGAAAAGGTTGAACCTATGATTCAGAAATTAAAGGCTATGGGCATTTCTGTGAAGTATGATGATGCAGATAATAAACGTCCTGGATTTAAATTTGCCGACTACGAGTTAAAAGGGGTTCCTGTTCGTTTAGTTGTTGGGGCTAGAGATTTAGCAAATAATTCAATGGAGGTGATGCGTAGAGATACGTTACAAAAAGAGACTATCTCTTGCGATGGTATTGAAGAGTATGTTAAGAATCTACTGGATGAAATTCAAGAGAATATCTTCCAAAAGGCCTTGAATTTTAGAGAGGAAAAGACCACAACAGCCGATTCGTACGAAGAGTTTAAGGAGAAAATAGAGGAAGGTGGCTTCATTTTGGCACACTGGGATGGTACTCCTGAGACAGAAGAGCTTATTAAGCAAGAGACCAAGGCTACTATTCGTTGTATTCCTTTAGATGGAGATAAAACTCCAGGAAAATGTATGGTTACTGGTAAACCATCGGCTTGTAGAGTCGTTTTTGCTCGTTCATACTAAGAGACTGGAATTAAATCAATAAAATAAAAGAGAAGAGGAGATCACATGATCTCCTCTTCTCTTTTATTGAATAAGTGAGGTTCTTTAATTGTTGTTAGGAGAAGCCAGTAAGAGTGATTCGTTTACACTGTATATACTCTCTCTTGAAGCACAGTCTTCGCAAACAGGAACAATATATTCTTGTTTATCTTTGCTTTTTGCTTTGCGAACATGAGCAGCTTCCACCTTGTCCTGCCGAATGGTTGTGTTGCATGCTGGACAGTTTACAACCAACTGAATAGGCTTTTTTTTCTTTTGCCAGAAGTCTATCCACGAACTACAATCTTTTGGATAGTAGAAGTCCTCTGGTCCTTGAATGTTTTTAACCTTCATACTGAGTTAGATTTAAATGTTTGTTGTTTTATAAAATCTCACGAAGTGTAAGACTTTGAATATAAAATAGTTAAATCTTAGAAGATAATCAAGTAAAAGTGTGATAAAATAGAAGTAACAGTGATTTACTCCGTCTCTTGTAGCTCCTTATGAGGAAGAGTTGCTTTTTCTCGTTTTTCCTTTCTACGAGCTTTTATGGTGTTCCAAAAGAGGAGTTCCTTCCAATAGGTAAAATCTTTACGGAAGAGAATACCAATTCCTTGTGTGGTGAAGTTGGTTCTTGTGTAGTAATGGTCGTTGGTACGGTTGTAGGCTTTTAATCGGATTTCACCCGATCGATTCACCAGCCACTCTGCTTCAAAATCTCCAATGAAGTTGGTGTTTGCCATTGGGTTGTCTCGGTAGCCAAAATTTCCATTAATAAGGAGTCTGTTGTTAAGAAGTTGCCCAGATAGAACTCCTTCTACCTCTACATCGG
>JASLCM010000113.1 GCA_030151845.1 Bacteroides sp. | reverse complement strand
CTTATGTTAAAACAAAACAAAGCAAAATGGTAAAAAACCATTCATAAAGGAGAACTTAATTATTCATGAGTAGGCCCCCCCTCTCGAATTAAAGAGAAAGAAGAGAGCAGATAGAGTAAAAGTAAAAAAGTTGCAGCTTTACTGCTTTATATTTCGTAATAAAGCATTTAATACAAAAAATTGTAGTATTTTTGCAGTCAAATTGAGAATATTTTTTACGCCATGACTGAAAATAGAGAAAATAAAGAAAGCGAAAAGAAAAGCTTAAATTTTATCGAACAAGCAGTAGTTAATGACCTCAAAGAAGGGAAGAACCAAGGTAGGCTACAGACAAGATTCCCGCCAGAACCAAATGGTTACCTTCATATAGGCCATGCTAAAGCGATCTGCTTAGACTTCGGATTAGCTGAGAAGTATGGTGGAGTGTGTAACCTTCGTTTTGACGATACCAACCCTGTTAAAGAAGATGTTGAATACGTTGACTCTATCAAGGAGGATATTGAATGGTTAGGCTTCCACTGGGGAGAAATCTATTACGCTTCTGACTATTTACAACAGTTATGGGATTTTGCTGTAGCACTTATTAAGCAAGGTAAAGCTTACATTGATGAGCAGTCTGCTGAAGAGATAGCAAAACAAAAAGGAACTCCTACTCGTGCTGGCGTTAACAGCCCCTACCGTGATCGTCCAATAGAAGAGAGTCTAGCTCTTTTTGAAAAGATGAACACTGGAGAGGTTGAAGAGGGAGAGATGGTTCTTCGTGCAAAAATAGATATGGCAAATTCTAACATGCACTTTAGAGACCCTATCATCTACCGTGTTATCAAACACCACCATCATAGAACAGGCGACCATTGGAAAGCATACCCCATGTATGACTTTGCACATGGACAGAGTGACTACTTTGAAAAAGTAACTCATTCATTATGCACATTAGAATTTGAAGTTCATCGTCCGCTTTACGATTACTTTATTGATGAACTGCTAGAGGTTCCTACCCTAGCTTTTGAAGATAAAGCCTATCGTCCTAGACAGATGGAGTTTAATCGTCTTAATCTTACGTATACAGTAATGAGCAAGCGTAAACTTCTTAAGTTAGTACAAGAAGGATTGGTGAATGGCTGGGATGACCCACGTATGCCTACAATCTGTGGATATAGACGTCGAGGATACTCTCCCGAAGCCATTAAAAACTTCATTAATCTAATTGGATACACTAAGTATGAAGCATTAAATGATGTTTCATTATTAGAATCAGCTGTACGTGAGGACTTAAATAAACGAGCAACAAGAGTTTCTGCTGTGCTAGACCCAGTAAAACTAATTGTTACAAATTATCCAGAAGGAAAATCCGAAGAGTTAGAAATGGTCAACAATCCAGAAGATCCTAATGCTGGGGTTCACTACCAAACATTTAGTAGAGAGCTTTGGATGGAAAGAGATGACTTCATGGAGGATGCACCAAAAAAATTCTTTAGAATGACCCCAGGAAAAGAGGTTCGTTTAAAAGGTGCTTATATCGTACAATGCACAGGATGTAAAAAAGACGAAGAAGGGAATATCGTGGAAGTTTATTGCGAATATGATCCAGAAACAAGAAGTGGATTACCAGGCGCAAGCAGAAGAGTAAAAGGAACTTTACACTGGCTTAGTGTAGAACATTCATTACCTGCTGAAGTAAGGCTATACGACAGACTTTTTAATGTTGAAAACCCTGCTGCCGAAGATAAAGAGCTTGAGGAGATGATGAACCCAGATTCTTTGCAAATACTAAGAAGTTGCTATGTAGAGCCATATTTGGCTACCTTACCAGCACTCTCTTACTTACAGTTTCAAAGAATTGGTTATTTCAACATCGATCCAGACTCAACCCCAGATCACTTAGTCTTTAACCGTACGGTTGGTCTAAGAGATACCTGGAGCAAAATGAAGAAAAAGTAAATGCTGTAAAATACATGAAGCATTATTCTTCTAAAAAGATTCAGAGTACCTATGAGACTCTTACGAATCACCTAAAAGAGGGCAGTGAAGCAACGCTCTCCCTAGAGGATTATATCAATCTAGGCGACTGCTTTCTTAGATTTAACGAGAAAGATTCATTTGATAGTACAATCAAACAGGGGCTAAAGGCTTATCCTGAGAACCCCTATCTTCTCTCCTTATTAGTTTATCAATCAATTAAAGAGCAAGACTGGGATGCTGTGGAGGAGGGATTAAAAAAAATCCCAAAAGAGTCCAATGAAGAGGACTTTGTTCTAACCTTGCATACCGTCTATTTCTTACTTAAAAATAAACTTGCAGATGCTCTCTATTCATTAAGTAAAATAAAAGGCTCAGATGATGTTTTTGTTGTTCACAACGTATTTAGATATACCAACCATTACGACTGCCTAAAAGCTGCTGTTGCTTGGTTACTTGAAGCTGTTGATGAAACAATCGAATTAGATTCTGAAACAGAGTATTTTTATGCAAGTTTTGCAGAAAGCCTATTAACTGAGGGCTTTTTAGAGTCTTCAGCTTACCTGTACTACAAGCTTGTGGATTTCAACCCCTATAAAGTTAACTATTGGGGATGTTTAGCTGAGGTGGAAATAAGTCTTGGTAATATCAATGAGTGTGAAGAAGCCTGCGATTTTGCTCTTGCGATAGAACCAAAATACATTACAGCTGCACTTTTTAAAGCTATTTGTTGTAAACTTAAGAAGAAAGAAGAGGAGTTAGTTAAAAGTGCACTTATTCTTAAAGAATTTGGTCTTCCTCTTTCTACCTACTCTTTCATCAGAATAGGGATGTATCACTTTTCAAACAAAGAGTATAAAAAAGCGTTTGAGCTTCTAGACAAATATCTACCTGAAGTAATTCAATTAATAACTGATGCAGGAGATGAGATTATTAACAAGTACAGAGAAGAGGAAGAAGAGGATTTAGAACTTGAACTTGATAAATTATTATCGAGTCCAGAATCTAAACTATTCGACCTTAAAACGGAGACGAAAGATTTAAAGAAAGTTATTTTTCAATCGCACCTCACTCTTATTGTCTCTTTAATGGAGATGAATGAAGAACAAAAGGCGATAGAGTATCTTTCAAAAAATCAATCACTACTCACACCAGCAGCCTACTATATTCTCAACTGGGTTGTTTACCAAAATCATGCAGAAAAGCAAAAAGAATTTTGGAAATTAGCTCTTGATGAGGATATTGATACAAGCTTTTGGTGTATTGTAGCAGCAAGCTTACTTCTAACCGATAAGGT
>JASLCM010000104.1 GCA_030151845.1 Bacteroides sp. | reverse complement strand
CAAGACCAGATGAGGCATTGGCTTGTGGGTCAGCATCTACAACCAAAACCTTTTTCTCTAATGTAGCTAGTGATGCTGCTAAGTTAATAGTCGTAGTAGTTTTACCTACTCCACCTTTTTGATTCGCTAAAGCAATTATCTTTCCCATAAAAAATAGTTTATACATGGCGAAATAAGTGATAAAAACTTAGAACGCCTATAAAGAAAGTGAAACTTTCATTAATTTGTTGATAAGTCAACACTTTTGTTAATAACTAAAGCCCCACTTTTTATGTGATGTATTCCTTACAAAGATACATTTTTTTATTGGATTTTGTGGCTTTTTTGTCTCGTATGCAGAAGATTAAGTTTTATAGGGATTATTTTTTTCTTTTCTTTGTTTAAAAAACAGACCATATATTTTTGCTTACCTTTGTAGTAATTTAAAGTTAGTTTATGGAAAATAAAAAACCGCTGATTTTGATCTCAAATGATGATGGAATCAGTTCAAAAGGGATAAAGGAATTAGTTAAGTTTGTAAGACATTTAGGAGAAATTGTAGTGGTAGCACCCGATCAACATCGCTCTGGTAACTCCTCGGCATTAACAGTTGTATCTCCTGTACATTATAAAAAAGTGAAAGAAGAAGAGGGAGTTACCTGGTATTCTTGCTCTGGTACACCTGTAGACTGTATTAAACTTGCCAAAGGAGAGATCCTGTCACAAGTTCCAGATTTGATTCTTGGTGGGATAAACCATGGAGATAATTCGGCTGTTAATGTACATTACTCTGGAACAATGGGAATAGCTATAGAAGGGTGTTTAGGGGGGATTCCTTCTATCGGATACTCTTTGTGTAATCACGATGCAGATGCAGATTTTTCCTCCTTAAAGGCAATAATAAGTAAAGTTACAGAAGAGGTACTCCAAACCGGATTACCCGATTTAACTTGTTTAAATGTAAACTTTCCTATGGGGGAGATTAAAGGAGTTAAAGTGTGTACACAAAGTAGAGGCTCTTGGACACAAGAGTGGGAGAGATGCCCTCGCTCTTTTGATCCTAACTATTTTTGGCTTGGTGGTTCCTTTAAACCTGAACAACCTATTTCTGAGAAGAGTGACTATTGGGCGCTACAAAATGGGTATGCATCGATAACGCCTACAAAAGTAGATGTTACCGCTTATCAGGAGTTAGAGCAGCTTACTGAGCGATTTGAATGCTTAACAAAATAATTTTATGAAATATTATATCTTGGCTGGAGAGGCTTCAGGAGATCTGCATGCCTCTCATTTAATAGCCTCCTTAAAAAAGAGGGATCCAGAGGCTAAATTTCGCGGCTTTGGAGGCGATCTCATGGAGGGTCAGGGGGCACACATTATAAAGCACTATAAGGAGTTGGCTTTTATGGGGTTTGTGCGCGTTGTTATGAATCTCAGAACAATCTTAGCAAACCTAAGACTGTGTAAACAAGATATAGCTCAGTGGAAGCCGGATGTTGTGATTTTAGTAGATTATCCGGGCTTCAACTTAAAGATAGCTCAATACGTCTCCAAAGCGTTAGAAATTCCAGTTCACTACTATATATCACCCAAAATATGGGCTTGGAAGGAGTACCGAATTAAAGCGATAAAACGCGATGTTGATGAGATTTTTTCGATACTTCCCTTTGAAGTGGATTTCTACAACAAACATAACTATGCTATCCATTATGTTGGAAACCCTACAGTAGATGAAGTAGAGCACTATAAAGAGGAGCATCATGCAGACTCCTTTGCTTCATTTACTGAAGCATTTGAGTTATCATCTAAACCCATTATCGCAATATTAGCAGGAAGTAGAAAACAGGAGATTAGAGATAATCTTAATAAAATGATAGAGGTTGCTGAGGAACATTCTACTCATCAGTTGGTTATAGCAGGAGCGCCTGGGATCACGAGAGAGTTCTATCAAGAGGTGATAGGATCACACGATGTACACCTTGTCTTTGGTGAAACTTACAGGCTATTAAGTTTTGCTTCCGTAGCTTTAGTTACTTCAGGAACAGCAACTTTAGAGGCCGCATTGTTTAAAGTACCACAAGTTGTGTGTTATCATACCCCTTTGCCTCGTCTTGTCTCTTATTTACGAAAGAAAATATTAAAAGTGGAGTATATATCTTTGGTTAATTTAATAGCGAATTATGAAGTTGTTAGAGAGTTAGTAGCCAATGATTTTACTAAATGTAATTTGCGTAAAGAGTTGAACTTGTTATTAACCGATAATAGGTATCGAAATAAAATGCTCGAAGGTTATAATCAAGTACGTACTGCTTTAGGAAGTCCAGGAGCACCTGACCATGCGGCTGCGCTTATCATTGAAAAACTAAAAATTAATAATTGTTAAATACTTACTATCTATGCAGTAAACTTGCTCATGGAACATTTAATAATAAAAGAGGTTATTATGAAAACAATAAATGCTATGAGACAAAGATTGAATATACTGCTAATAGTTGCTTTAGCTATTATGATCTACAGTTGTAGTAGTGATGATGATGGATACTCCATTGGAGATATAGGAGTAGGTTATGTTACGGTTCAAGCAGAGCCGGAAAACCCATTTAGTTTGATTTTTGATCGAGGTTTTTCGGGGTTACCTGTTGCCTCTGATCAACCTTGGTATAAACCCGTACAAGGTCAGAGGGCTTTTGTTATCTTTAACCCTTTGTGGGACAATTATCAAGGGTATGATTTAGCTCTTAAAATAAATAGGATTAGAGATGTGTTAACTAAAAAGGTAGAAATTCTAACTGCCGAGAATGAAAGTGAGTTTGGAGATGATCCTGTTCGAATAAATAAGGGAGATATTTGGATATCGAATGGATACTTAACGTTGATACAAACTATAAAGTCTCCTAAGAAACACAAGCATCGCTTAAGTTTGGTCTCTAACACTTTAGAGGAACAAGCTAAAGATGGATTTATGCATTTAGAATATAGATACAATACCTATGGAGACTCTATAGGTGTGCCAGCTATGGCAGACGTTTCTTTCTATCTAAAAGATTTTGAGGGGTATGAAGCGGCCAAAGGAATTAAGCTCCGTATAAAATCGGCTTATAATGGAGAAAAAGAGCTGGAGATTCCTTTTTCTAAAGAGGGAGAGAAAGGTCCATCAGAAGCCTCACTCAAGAAAGTTGATAGTGGAACTTTTGATGGTACAACTCGAGTGAAATAATAGGAGGCTTTAAGAAATATAATTTTTTAAATGAAATGTTGCAGCGGCTATAATACCTGCAGTCTCAGTTCTTAACCTAGAGGGGCTGAGGCTGATAGGGATATAGCCTTTTTGCATAGCGAGCTCAACTTCTTCTTCGCTAAAGTCACCTTCAGGTCCAATAAGAATAGTTGTTGGACAATTTTGTTTTATAGCTGACTTTAGTTCAACTTTAGTAGATGTAGGATGACAGTGGGCTATAAACTTATCACCCTCTAGTGGGCGATTGATAAAATCATCAAAAGAGATCATCTCATGGACCTTAGGCTTTAAGGCTTTAAGAGATTGTTTCATTGCTGCAATTACAGTCTTCTCTATTCTTTCTGTTTTTAAAACTTTACGTTCAGAGTGGAAACAATTAATAAAGAAGAATTGATCGATTCCCATTTCTGTACTTTTTTCTACAAAGAGCTCATTCCTATCCATGTTTTTAGTGGGAGCCAGGGCTATTGTTAATGATCCCCTCCAAGCTTTATCCGATTGAATCACTTCATGAATAATGACCTTGCAATTCTTTATATTTGCTAGAGCTATTTCAGCTTTATAAAGAGATCCGACACCATCAGTGATGGTTATCTTATCACCCTATTTTAAGCGAAGAACCTTAACACAATGTTGGGCTTCCTCTTTGGGAAGCTCGTTCGTTTCTTTTATATCTGGGGCGTAGAATAAGTGCATAAAAGTTATTTAAGTTGTGCTATCTTATCTCTAAGAACAGAAGCTAATTCATAATTCTCCTCTTCTATTGCTAAATTTAAGGCCTCTTCAAGTTGATCTACACTCTCTGTAACCTCAGCGTCAATTGCTTCCTCTTCGATTGCCTCGTTTGTTAATATAGACTCAGCAATATAGATGGGTGTGTTGCTTTTTAAGGCCATAAGAATAGCGTCTGAGGGTCTTGCGTCAATTCGTGTATATCTATTGTCTCTTTTATCCTTTAAGTAGAGATAGGCATAGTAAACACCATCTACAACTTTATAGATTTCTACTTTTTCAATATTAATCTCAGAGAAGTTGAGAGCATTGATAAGAACATCGTGTACAAGTGGCCGTGGAAAAGTTTTTTCTCGGATAAACAATTGAATCGCACTAGCCTCTGTGAAAGAAATTATAATAGGAAGCAATCGCTCTCCTTCAACTTCTTTTAAAACTAAAACATAAGCATCAGATTCCTCCTGACTAGGAATAACATCTATAACTTCTAACTCAATATTTTTATCCATATTCATTTTACTCGTTTAATGTAGGTTCGTGTTTGTATTTAAAAATGATCGCAAACAGAAGAGCTACAACCAAAGCATATCCGGCAAACACATGCCAGGCGTTGGGCCAACCAATAGAGTCAACAACAGCTCCAGCGGCATAAGAACCAATCATAGCCCCCAGGCCATTTGTCATTATCATAAAAAGACCTTGTGCACTGGATCTAATGTTGTGGTTTGTTTCTTGATCGATGTATAAAGAGCCGGAGATATTGAAAAAGTCAAAAGCTACACCATAGACCAACATTGATAAGATTAGCATCCAAACACCACTACCAGGATCTCCTAACCCCAATAGGGCAAAGCGAAGAACCCAAGCAAACATGCTAATAAGCATAACGCGCTTAATTCCAAACTTTCTTAGTGCGAAAGGAATTAATAAAATACATAAAGTTTCAGATACTTGCGAAAGAGAGATCAATATATTTGCATGTTTTACACCAAATGTCTCCTGGAACTGTGGAAATAGAGTGGCATCGCCAAAATGATTAGTTAAGTAACTGTTTGCAAAAGCATTTGTTATTTGCAGTGAAACACCAAGGAGCATACAAAAAATAAAGAATATTGCCATTCTTTTCTCTTTGAAGAGTGTAAACGCTCTTAATCCAAAGGTATCAATCCACGATTTACTTTCTGTAGTATTAGAAACTGGACTATCTGGTAGCGTAAAGGAGTAAGCTCCTAGTAAGATACCTAGAGATGCAGAAAGATAGAGTTGATTAGCAGACTGGGCAAAACCTAAAAGATCAACTAAAATCATAGCGCAGATGAAGCCTACAGTTCCCCATACACGGATGGGAGGAAATTCCTTTACTGTATTTAGACCAGCTTGATTTAGTGCATTGTAGGCAACAGAGTTAGATAAAGCAATTGTAGGCATATAAAAGAAGACGCTGCCTAAAATCATAGGATAGAGTGTTGAATAATTTGTTAAGGGTGCTGCACCAATCATAAAGAGCGCTGCAATAAGGTGGCTAATACCCAGCAATTTTTGTGCTGGAATCCATCTGTCAGCAATAATTCCCATTATGGCAGGCATAAATAAAGAGGCTATACCCATCGTAGCAAAAAAGCTACCTATTTGACTACCACTAAACCCAAGTCCTCCCTCTGCAGTTGTGCGCCCCAAGTATGAACCTAGTGAAATTAGCCATGATCCCCAAACTGCATATTGGAGAAAGTTCATAATAATAAGGCGATGTTTTACGTTCATAGTGTTAAAATCTATAATCAGTATATCGTATTGATGTAGGCAAAGGTAAAAATTTATTTGAAAGTTACGGGGGGAGTTGAGTAGTAAAAACAGTGGTTTTGTTTAAAAACTACTAGCTCTTTCAGTTTATGCCTCTTTTCGAAAAGAGGTTTCTGAATGTTTTAAGGGGAAGTGTATGAAAATTTACTTAAGGGTATATAAATAAAAAAATTGATTGTCATCTCGACAACCAATCTTCATTAACCTTAAATCTAATACCATGAAAAACACAATACAAATGTAGTAAATATGTTTTAAAACATATCCATAAGGTTGTGTTTTTCATTAGTTATATAACGTTGTTTAACGTATAGTTTCTATTTTTTAGGTTCTACTCCACGTAAAGTACTAGTCCTTTGAGGTATTCTCCCTCTGGGTGATAGATGTTGACAGGGTGATCTGCGGGTTGTGTTAGTTGATGTAAAATTCTAACTTTTCTACCAGCTATTGCTGAAGCACTAAAGACCATTGTTCTAAAGTCATTGGTACTAACAACCTGTGAACATGAGAATGTGAAAAGTATTCCGCCTGGTTCGATCATCTCAATCGCTTTAGTATTAAGACGTCTATAACCTTGTAAAGCATTCCTCAAAGCTTTTCTATGTTTAGCAAAGGCTGGTGGATCCAATACAATGAGGTCATATTTAGTTTCAGCTTGGTCCAGAAACTTAAAAGCATCTGCAGCAAAAGAGGTATGTCTTGTATCAGCCGGGAAATTAAGCTCAATATTTTTATCGGTTAAATCAATTGCTTTAGAAGAACTATCTACTGAGTGGACGAGAGAAGCTCCTCCTCTCATAGCATAGAAAGAGAATCCGCCTGTATAGCAAAACATATTAAGGACCTTTTTATCTTTTGCATATCTCTCTAATAATGATCTATTCTCTCTTTGATCTACAAAAAAACCTGTCTTTTGACCTTTACGCCAATCAACGTGGAAATGCAATCCATTTTCTGTGGCGATATTCTCTGTTGAATGACCGATTAAAAAGCCATTTTCAGGGAAAAGGTCAGCTTTATATGGAAGAGTCGTTTCGGATTTGTAATATACACCCTCTATTTTACTACCAAGTACTTTAACTATAGTTTCTGCTATCGTTTGTCTAGCATGATGCATTCCGGGAGAGTGTGCTTGCATAACAGCTACGTGATCATAAATATCAACAATAAGTCCTGGTAGATTATCTCCCTCTCCATGTATTAATCGGTATGTATTGTTTATAGAAGAGTTGTTTAGACCTATTTTCTCTCGTAACTCGAAAGCTTTAGTTATTCTATCAATCCAAAAGTTATCATCGATCTCTTCTTCTTCATTGAAGCTGAGTACTCGTACTGTAATACTACCTATTTGATAATGTCCTTTTGCTATGAATTCTCCTTTTGAAGTGTAAACAGTAACAACATCTCCCTCTTCAGGATTACCTGTAGTTTTAGCAATTGCACCCGAGAAAATCCATGGGTGAAAGCGTTTTAATGAAGCTTCTTTTCCCGGTTTTAAATGAATTGTAGAATGTGTCATAATATAATTAATAGTGTAGACTAGTTTATAATTGGGTAGTTAGACTACCTCAAAGTTTTGGTCTGCCTTTAGTTTTTCAAGTAAGGCGTAGATTCGCAAACAAGACCAGGCATCAATAGCTGCATACTCTTGTTGAGCCTCGGTAAGTGGATCGGCCTCCCAGTTTGAAAGTCTTTTGGATTTGGAAATTTTCTCATTGAAAAGAATAGCATATATTTTTTGAAGACTTCTATCTTTTATTCCAAAGAACTTAACATAGTCTTGAAGATCAATACAAGCATTTTGCTTAAAGAAGGCCCTCTTCTTAAGCATCATAAAATCATCTTTCAAAGAGAGTCCTACTTTAGTTATTTGGCTATTTTCCAATAGATGAATAAGTCCTTTTGTTAATCCTATTTTATTTAATCTAAAGAGAAAACAATCTTTAAAAGTAGAGATTTGGAGTAAGGCTACTTTATGCATTCGTCCTTTTACAAAATTAGGGCGAGTCTCACTATCTATGCCTAGCCACTTTTCCTTATTGAGAAGTAAGAGAGCTTCATCACAATCCTCTATCGTCTCTATTAAATGGATTTTTCCAGGAAATTCAACTTTAGGAAGTTTGTTTACACTCTCTTTAGTTATGCTTTTATTTATAATCATAATTAGTTGTAGAAGCTAAAAGGTTGTTGAATCAAACTCATTAGCTTTATATTTTATATTGTGCAGTGCTCTTAATGTATTTACCAGCCGCTGACCCCAAAATGTTTCAAAATTTACTTTACATCTTACTAAGGAGTCATTCATGGTTTCATTTAAAGCTTGTTGGAAAACATAAACAAAATCTTTTAAATCCTGGTATATATCCGACAAATCTTCTGAGATGCATTTTTTTATAGGGGTATCGCTATAGGCCATATCGGGTAGGAATACTTCTAAATAATCATCTTCTTCTCCTAAAGTTTCTGCTACCTGCATACGAATAATGTTGTAAGTCTCCTCACTAACATATTGTTCTAGGAAACCAGTACCAATTAACTCACAAGCAGGAATAAGTGAGGCTTTGATGTATAGAAGAGGTAAAATTTTTAGAGCTGTATCGACAAATACAGAGCGACTCATTTGGTTACAGGATTCTAAAAATGAGCAAGTCTCTGCAGCAACTGTAACAAACTCTACTGTGTTTTTATCGAATACAACTTGGCTATATCTTTCCATTTAAAAAATATTTTAATAGTGCAAAGTTAAGAAAAAGTCGGAATAGCTAAGGAATATTGACCTAGAAAAGAGTTTGTAGTGAGAATTGTGTGGATAGTAGTTTTAAGCTGTTGAAAATATCTGTATCTTTTGACATAGGGTACTTGAGTTATAAACTTTATCACTCTTTTTTTATTACTTTTGTACTATAAATCCATATCAATAAAAGACTACATGGCAAAGAAAGATACGAACCAGAAAGATGTTAATATCCTAGAGGGTATTATGAAGATGAAAGAAAATATGAGTAACAATGAGACTGCCTACTTTGTGCTAGGGATAATACTCTTGTTGTTTGCGGGTTATTTACTACTTGCCTTTATTTCTTTCTTTTTTACAGGTGCAGCAGACCAAAGTGTGTTAGAGGGAAGTACAAGTGCTGAATTGGCTCAAACAGGCAATGATATTCAAAATGTTGGTGGAGCTAGAGGAGCGCTTCTTTCTAATTTCTTAATTAATGATTGTTTTGGCTTAGCTTCTGTTTTTGTAATTGCATTTTTTGCAGTTTTAGGCATGAGGTTAATGAAAGTACATGACTTTAAAATAAGGAAGTGGTTTTTAAGATGTTTTTTCTTACTTATCTGGTTTTCATTGTTCTTTGGGTTCTTCTTTGAAGGTTTCTATGAAGATTCTTTCATTTACTTAGGAGGCTTGCATGGGTATAATGTGAGTAAATGGTTAGGATCCCAAATTGGAACTCCAGGCGTTCTATTTCTATTACTAGGAACTGGCATCGCTTTCTTAGCAACAGTTAATAAAAAGGTGATTGATTGGTTTAGGACTTTGTTTAAATTTCCTTTTTTAAAGAGAGCTAAATCAGTCAAACGATCAAAAGAAGAAACTGTTGTAGAGGACTCTAGTGAAGGTGAAATGCAGGCTACGACGAATAACGAGGAGTCTATTGCTGTAAATGAAGAAGATAAAGAAGGGCATGTAGTAGATTTAGGTGTGGTTGTATCAGGAACAGATTTGGTAGAGGAAGCAAAAGATAAAGTGCTTGAGGCCGATAGAGAGTCAGCTTCAGCTAATTCTGTAGAGAAGAATGATAGAGAAACAGAACTTAGTAAAGAACCTGATTTTCAAGTTGAAACAGCGGCTAAAGATGAAGTCTATCAACAGTTAAATAGTTCGGAGCCTTATAATCCCAAACTCGATTTAGAGAATTATAAATTACCTCCATTGGATTTGATGAAGCATTATGAGAATAATGATCCTACCATAAATATGGATGAACAACAAACCAATAAGGAGAAGATTATAGCTACATTAAGTAGTTTTGGAATTGAAATTCGTACCATAAAAGCAACGGTTGGTCCAACAGTTACGCTTTATGAAATAACTCCAGAACAAGGGGTTCGAATCTCTAAAATTCGTGGTTTAGAGGACGATATCGCTTTGAGCTTGGCTGCTTTAGGTATTCGTATCATAGCTCCTATACCTGGTAAAGGAACCATTGGAATAGAGGTTCCAAACTCAGACCCTAAAATCGTGTCGGGCCAATCCATTATTGGAAGTAAGGCTTTTCAAACAACCAAATTTGAACTACCTGTGGCTTTTGGTAAGACAATAACAAATGAGGTGTTCATGGTTGACCTTTGTAAAATGCCACATGTGCTCGTAGCAGGAGCTACAGGGCAAGGTAAATCTGTTGGCCTGAACACAATGATAACCTCTTTGCTTTATAAAAAGCATCCTGCTGAGCTTAAATTTGTATTAATAGACCCTAAAAAGGTAGAGTTTAGTATTTACTCAGTGATAGAGAACCATTTTTTAGCAAAACTACCCGATGGAGGAGAACCTATAATTACAGATGTAACTAAAGTGGTAGAAACTTTAAACTCCATCTGTGTAGAGATGGATAGTCGATATGACCTATTAAAAATGGCTCAGGTCCGTAACATTAGGGAGTATAACGATAAGTTTATAAACCGGCGATTAAATCCAGAAAAGGGACATAAGTTTATGCCTTATATTGTAGTGATTATCGACGAATTTGGTGATTTGATCATGACAGCGGGCAAAGATATCGAGTTACCCATAGCACGTATTGCTCAGTTGGCTCGTGCTGTAGGTATTCATATGGTTATTGCAACTCAGCGTCCCACTACCAATATTATAACTGGAACAATTAAAGCAAACTTCCCTGCTCGTGTTGCGTTTAAAGTTTCTTCGATGATGGATTCTCGAACCATATTAGACCGTCCAGGAGCCAATCAGTTAATAGGACGAGGAGATATGTTGTTCTTGCATGGAAACAACCCCGTTCGTGTTCAATGTGCTTTTATTGACACACCTGAGGTCGAAGAGATAACTAGATACATAGCAAGGCAACAAGGGTATACTTCTGCTTTCTTATTGCCAGAATACACTTCAGAGGAGATGGATGCTGCTATGGGAAATGTAGATCCCGCAAAGCTGGATCCTCTATTTAAAGATGCAGCAACCTTGATTGTTCTCCATCAGCAGGGATCAACCTCACTCATTCAACGAAAGTTTTCGATAGGTTATAATCGGGCAGGTCGAATTATTGATCAGTTAGAAGCAATGGGGATTGTTGGACCAAGTGAAGGAAGTAAAGCCCGACAAGTATTATGTGCCGATGAGTTTGAGTTAGAGAGAAAATTGAACATTTAATCGGATTACATTGTTATTGGATAGAATGAAAAAAATAGGATTACTTCTTTATTTATGTTTGGGGGTTTTCTGCTTTTCTTTTGCACAAGAGGTGGAGAATAGTTTAGAGCAGATGAATCGTAAACTCAACGAGTCAATGGGGCTTAAGATTCAGTTCGTTTGGCAAAATGACTTAGAGGAGCATGAACAAGTGGGTAAATTGCTTGTTAATAAAGAGAAGTTTTATTTACAACTTGAAGCGCTTACTACTTGGTTTGATGGAGAAAATCAGTGGACTTTACTAGAGGGCTCTGATGAGGTTAATTTAATAAAGCCAACTCAGGAAGAACTGCAGTCTATAAACCCATATTTATTACTAGCAATATATAAAGAGGGATATACCTATCGCTTAGGAGGCAAACAGAGTTATAATGGGAAGCAAATTACAGAGATTAACTTGCATGCTAAAGAGTTGAGAAAAGAGATTCAACATGTTCGTATCTATATGGACAAAGTGAGTTTCTTACCTCTTTACTTAGAATTCTCAACAAAGCAGAGTGGCCGCACAAAGGTTAGCATACAAACACTAGAATTAAACCGCCAGATGAAAGCAAGTACATTCTCATTTGATGAAAAGAAATATCCTGAGATAGAAGTTATTGATTTACGATAATAATATAAAATAAGATAAAATGGCAGAAGTAGAAAAAGTAAGATGTTTGATCATTGGATCAGGACCAGCTGGGTATACAGCAGCGATTTATGCAGGACGTGCAAATTTAGAACCTGTTCTTTATGAGGGGATACAGCCTGGTGGACAGTTAACGACAACAACAGAGGTTGAAAACTTTCCTGGTTATCCAGCAGGAATTACAGGTCCAGAACTAATGGCCGACCTTAGAAAACAGGCTGAGCGCTTTGGTGCAGAAGTTCGTAGTGGTTTAGCTACGGCAGCAGATCTTTCTAAGGCTCCCTATAAGATAACAATAGGTGATAAGAAAATAATCGAAGCAGATACTGTTATCATCTCAACTGGGGCAACAGCTAAATATCTTGGGTTAGAAGATGAAACAAAATATGCAGGTCAGGGCGTAAGTGCTTGTGCTACTTGTGATGGATTCTTCTATAAGAAGAAAAATGTTGCAGTTGTAGGTGGTGGTGATACCGCTTGTGAAGAGGCTATATTCCTATCTAACTTCGCAAAAAAAGTTTACTTAATTGTAAGAAAGCCATATCTACGAGCATCTAAAATTATGCAAGAGCGTGTATTGAATCACGATAAGATCGAGGTGCTTTTTGAACATAATGCAGTTGGACTTTTTGGTGAGAATGGAGTTGAGGGGGTGCATCTTGTTAAAAGATTAGGAGAATCTGATGAGGAGCGTTATGATCTAGCTATAGATGGTTTCTTCCTTGCAATAGGACATAAACCTAACTCTGATATATTCAAACCTTATGTTAAAACAGATGAAGTTGGCTATATCATTACTGAAAAGGGTACACCACGTACAGGCATACCAGGAGTATATGCTGCAGGAGATGTAGCAGATCCACACTATAGACAGGCGATAACAGCAGCAGGTACTGGCTGTATGGCAGCTATTGAGGCAGAAAGATACTTGTCTGAAAAAGGATTATAATCTTTTGTGATAAATAGTCAAATAGCAGCTTTCATAAATTTTGAGAGCTGCTATTTTTTTATCCCTTTACAAGATATTACTTTAGCATAAAAAAGATGAAAGAGAGAAAAAGTGAATATGCACCTATGCACACAGCTGAGCATATTTTAAATGCTACGATGGTTCATAAGTATGGCTGTTCTCGCTCTAAAAATGCACATATAGAGAAGAAAAAGAGTAAGTGTGACTATGTGTTATTGTCAGAGCCTTCTGCCGAAGAGATTCAAGAAATTGAAGAGCAGGTTAACCGAGTAATAAAAAGAGATTTACCTGTGCAAGCCAGAATTGTTACTCGTGAACAGGCTGAAGAGTTGGTCGATTTAAGCAAACTGCCACCATCTGTAGGTGCTAAATTACGCCTTGTTGAAATAGGGGATTATGATGTTTGTGCTTGTATAGGCAATCATGTGAAATCAACAGCAGAGATTGGAGATTTCAGAATCTCAACCTATGACTACTCTAATGGTGTTCTACGCTTAAGGTTTAAACTAAAGAATAGTGCTCCAGGTTATTAATAATCTCTAAATCTGTTTTTTCTATAAAAAGGATGAGAGAATAGAAGGTAGATAAAGAGTCCAATCCCTATAAATATTGCTCCAAAACGCACCGCCTGATCTAAACTGAGCTGTTCGTTTGTGGTTATAAGAATACCTATAAATAGCCCACATACTGTGGCAAGCAGATAGCTGCTGTTTGCAGTGATTCTTTCACAATGTTTGGAAAGGTCAACAATCATAACGAGAAAAATGAGCTTAATGTGCATTAAACAGGCGATATAAAGAGAGAATAAAAAGGCTAGTCCGATGATATCCTGTTCTATATTAAGTTTTGAGGCAATTAATAGTGAAATAAAGGCAAGAATATTAACAGCAATAAACCGATAAAATCGTCTGATTTTTTTGCTGTAATGAGTTATAGTTAGCCAGAGTATAGTAGCCATGAAAAAAGTAATAAAGTAGAGGAGGAGAGAGTCAATCTCTATAGAGTTATTGATACTCTCCTGTATATTAGGTAAGGTTACCCCTAGGGCTATGCTGTAAAATAGAATGTTCAAAAAAACACGTGTGGACTTCGGTAAAAAGAAACGATCTAGGCTTAAGAATGGAGCTCCAATAGGTGCCCTAAAAGGGGTAGAGGCTTTACCTACTAAGAGATATCCAATCAAAGAAGATCCTGCCGAGAAGTAGGTAAGTAGTGTTAGACTGGTTTGCTTATAGATGATATAACCAGTGATAATACCTATAATTAACCCAAGCTGTGAGCAGTAGGCAATGCTTAGATTCCCTTGGTTGCGTTTAGATGAATCTGTGGAATCAATAGCGAGTGTTATAGTTGTTATTGACGCTAAATTAAATACAACTCCTTGTAAAAAAAGTAGAACTAAGGCTTGTTCCAAGTTTCCTATATAATTTATGGCCAAGTAACTACCTGTAAGTCCTAAGTAGGAGATGAGACAAAGTTTTTTTCTTCTTACTTGATCCGTTAAGAAACTTTGAAAAGGACCGATAGTAACAAAACCTAAAATAAAAAGAAAATAGGAAACCAACTGGTTCTCTTGAGGGACCTTACTTGTCTCTTCAATAAAGGAGGGTATAGTGAGAAATAAGGATATATATAACAAAGTGTTTGCTATACATATCCTTATAAAGTTTACAGTATATTTTTTCTTAGTACTGCTCATCTTTGTTGGGGAAGTCTCCTGTTTTAACGTCGCCAATATAGTTTTGAATAGCATCTGTCATTACAGAATGCAAATCTGCATATTTTCTTAGGAATTTTGGACTAAATCCTTTATTCATTCCTAACATATCCTGTATTACTAGAACTTGTCCGTCTACACCTGCTCCAGCTCCAATACCTATAACAGGAATGGTTAACTCTTTAGCTACCTCTTCGGCCAATTCTGCTGGTATTTTTTCAAGAACAAGTGCAAAGCATCCTACCTCTTGGAGTATTTTAGCATCACTAATTAACTTCTTAGCCTCTTTGCCCTCTTTAGCCCTTAAACCATAACCACCATATTGGTTAACCGATTGAGGCATGAGTCCCAAATGGCCAAATACAGGTATTCCAGCTGAAATTATTTTACTAATCGTTTCTATAATCTCCTCTCCACCCTCCAGCTTAACTGCATCAGCACCACTCTCTTTCATAATTCGTACTGCAGAAGCCAGTCCAAGATCAGGGTTACCTTGGTAAGAACCAAAGGGCATATCAACAACAACCATAGCCCTCTTCGTTGCTTTAGCTACACACTGTCCGTGGTATATCATTTGATCCAATGTTATAGGCAATGTTGTTGAATTTCCTGCCATGACATTTGAAGCGGAATCGCCTACTAGAATAATATCAACACCTGCAGCATCTACAATTTGTGCAGTTGTATAATCGTATGAGGTGAGCATAGAGATTTTCTCTCCAGCTTTTTTCATCTCAATAACACGTTTAGTTGTCACCTTTTTGGTGTCATTTGAAATATACTGAGCCATTTTATATAGATTTATCACTCGTACGTAAAATACGACTGGATTATGGGTGCAAAGTTATTATATTCTTAAGAGTAAACAAAAGAAGATTGAAAGATTAAACCCCTACTACTTAGGTGCTTTCTTATACAGATAAAAGGCTATAAGTGAGTATAGAAAGTTAGGAATCCATACAGCTACCATAGGAGGCATATTCCCATTGATAGCAAACGTTGATGCTACGGTTTGAAAGAGAATGTAAGAGAAGCTTAAAGCAAGTCCAATTCCTAGGTGTAGCCCCATGCCTCCTTTTGACTTCCTTGATGATAAAGAAACCCCAATTAAAGTAAGGATAAATGAGGCGAAAGACATAGCTATTCGTTTATGATATTCTAGCTCAAATTCTTTGGTGTTAGCTAAACCTCTTCTCTTTTGTTTGTCTATGTATCGTTTCAACTCAGGAGTTGTAAGCATCTCCTGCTGATTCTTAACAGTTAGAAAATCGGCAGGCTCCATAATGAGAAGAGTATCCATTTGATCTCCTTTATAAATGTGTTCTTTTAACCCATCGAGCTCCCTAATCATGTAATCTTTGATTGTCCATTTATAGGTTTGCGTTGTATCATAGGTGATAGAACGAGCTGTAAGGTGCGATACCAGCTTTTTATCTTCAAACTTATCTAACGAGAATCTGTAGCCTGTTTTAGTATAATCTTCATAGCGATCAATATAAGCTATAACACCTGTATCCACTTCTAGCTGCACATTACGAACAGAGTTGTGCTTTCTAGGTTTATAATAAACATCCTCAAACTCAATTCTAGTTACACTTCCTTTTGGTATTACGTACGCTCCTAAAATAAAGGTAGATATAGCGATGATACCAGCAGAGACCATGTACGGACGTAAGAGACGTTTAAAGCTCATTCCTGTAGAGAACATGGCTATAATCTCTGAGTTTTCTGCCAGCTTAGAAGTGAAAAATATGACGGATATAAAGACAAAAAGTGGACTGAAAAGATTAGCGAAATAAGGGATAAAATTTAAGTAATAATCAAAAATAATGGCGTCCCAAGGCGCATTATGAGACATAAAGCGATCCATACGCTCGTTGAAGTCAAATACAACAGCTATGGAGATAATGAGTACAATTGCAAAAACATAAGTCCCTAAGAACTTTTTAATAATGTACCAGTCTATTCGCTTTAGATATTTTTTGCTCATTTACTTATAGTCTTGTGGCTAACTGTATAACCATTTTTTCTTTCCAACTTCTAAAGGTACCAGCTATAATCTGTTTTCTAGCTTCTTTGACTAACCACAGGTAGAAAGATAAATTATGGATAGAGGCTATTTGCATAGCGAGTAGCTCTTTGGCGTGGAAAAGATGTCTAAGATAAGCTTTGCTGTAGAAGTTATCTACTAGTGAAGCTCCATTTTCTTCGATGGGAGAGAAGTCATTTTCCCATTTTTTATTTTTAATGTTGATAATTCCTTCTTTAGTAAATAGCATGCCGTTTCTTCCATTTCTAGAGGGCATAACACAGTCAAACATATCCACACCTCGTTCTATTCCTTCTAAAATGTTTACAGGTGTGCCAACTCCCATCAAGTACCTAGGTTTATCTTGTGGTAGGATTTCATTTACTAGCTCAATCATTTCATACATTTTATCTACTGGTTCCCCCACGGCTAGTCCACCTATGGCATTTCCGTCTGCCTCCTTTGAGGCAACGAATTCTGCCGATTTTTTTCTCAAATCTGGGTATACACAGCCTTGAACAATCGGGAATAGGGACTGCTTATATCCATATTTTGGTTCTGTTTCGTTAAACCTAGCAATGCATCTATCAAGCCACCTGTGGGTAAGTCCAAGAGAATTTTTGGCATATTCATAAGAAGAATCCCCAGGGGGGCACTCATCAAAAGCCATCATGATATCTGCGCCTATGGTCCTCTCTATATCCATTACTCGTTCTGGCGTAAAAAAGTGTTTGCTTCCATCTATGTGCGATCTAAACTCTGCTCCCTCTTCGCTCAGTTTTCTTATTCCCGCAAGAGAGAAAACTTGAAAACCTCCACTATCGGTAAGCATTGGTCTGTCCCAGTTGATAAATTTATGTAGACCACCAGCAGCTTCGAGAATTTCAGTACCCGGTCTTAGGTAAAGATGATAGGTATTCCCTAGAATAATTTGTGCATTAATATCTTCAGCTAAGTCTCTTTGTTGTACTCCCTTAACACTACCAACAGTTCCTACCGGCATAAAAATAGGTGTTTCAATTTGCCCGTGTGCAGTAGTTAGAAGTCCTGCTCTAGCATTGGATTTAGGGTCTTTTGATTTTAATTCAAATGTCATCTTATTTGCTTCTATTATCTTCTATGGTAAAATCAATAGGGTTATCAACAACCTCATTGGTTAGAGCAAGGTCAAATACCTCTTCTACATCTTTAACATAATGAAACTTCAACCCTTTAATATAGATTTGGGGGATATCTTCAATATGCCTTTTATTATCGGCAGATAAGATAATCTCCTTAATTCCTGCTCGCTTGGCTGCAAGTATTTTTTCTTTTATTCCACCTACAGGTAAAACTTTTCCACGTAATGTTATCTCGCCAGTCATGGCAACATTAGCTTTTACTTTTCGTTGAGTTAAAGAGGAAACGATAGATGTAGCCATGGTTATACCAGCCGAAGGACCATCCTTAGGAATAGCTCCTTCTGGTACGTGTATGTGTATGTTCCAGTTTTCAAATATTCTATAGTCTATATTCAGTCTACTAGAGTGAGCTTTGATATACTCTAGAGCAAGCATAGCCGACTCTTTCATTACATCACCCAAATTTCCTGTAAGTGTGAGCTTTCCACCTTTCCCAGGACTTAAGCTAGACTCTACAAACAGTATTTCACCACCAACAGCAGTCCATGCAAGCCCAGTAACTACTCCAGCATAATCATTCCCTTGGTATTTATCTTTTGTATACTCTGGAACCCCTAGGAGCTCGTGTAAATGATTCGTCTTTATTTGAGTTCTGGCTAACTTACCATCTGTAGCATACTCTCTGGCAAGCTTTCTTAGTAGCTTATTTATTTTTTTCTCTAACTCCCTAACACCACTTTCACGTGTATAAGACTCTATAATTCCTTCTATTGTAGTTTTAGGAAGCTTTATATTTAACTCTTCAAGTCCGTTATTCTCAATCTCTTTCGGAATAAGGTGTCGTTTAGCTATCTCGACTTTCTCTTCAGTGATATAACCACTAACTTCAATTAGTTCCATGCGGTCTAAAAGAGGGGATGGAATAGTATTTAGGTTGTTAGCGGTAGCTATAAACATCACTTTCGATAGATCAAAATCTAAATCAAGATAGTTATCATGGAAAGCCGTGTTCTGTTCAGGGTCCAATACTTCTAATAGAGCAGAGGAAGGATCTCCTTGTCGATCAGCGCTTACCTTGTCTATCTCGTCTAAAACAAAGACAGGATTTGCCGATTCTGCTTTGATTAAGCTCTTAATGATACGACCAGGCATGGCACCTATATAGGTCCTTCTATGCCCTCTAATCTCAGCCTCGTCATGAACTCCACCTAGAGACATACGTACGTACTTTCTATTTAGAGCAGCAGCGATAGATTTACCTAAAGAGGTCTTACCAACTCCTGGAGGTCCGTATAGGCAAATAATAGGAGCTTTCATGTCTTTTTTAAGCTGTAAAACAGCAAGGTGTTCTAATATGCGTTCTTTTACTTTTTCTAATCCATAATGATCTCTATTAAGGACCTTTTCTGCATGTTTGAGATTTAAATTATCTTCCGTATATACTCCCCATGGTAAGCTGAGTATAGTTTGTAGGTAATTTAATTGAACTCCATAGTCTGGAGAGTTTTGGTTAGTTCTTTCAAGTCTTTCAAGCTCCTTGGTAAAAAACTCCATCATCTCCTTATCCCAGTTCATTTTTTCTGCCTGGGTAAGTAGCTCCTCTACATCCTGCTCCTGAACACTTCCTCCTAGCTCGTTTTGAATGGTTTTAATTTGCTGTTGAAGGAAATACTCTCTTTGTTGGTCATCAATATCTTGTCGGGTTTGTTGACGAATCTTCTGTTTTATTTCGGAGAGTTGGACCTCTTTACTAAGTACTCTAAGTAACTTTTGAGCCCTTTCCAAAACAGAGTTTAGCTCAAGCAGTTTCACTTTTTCTATAATAGAAAAAGGGATGTTTGAGATGATAAAGTCAATTAAAAAACGATGATCCTTTATATTCTGAATGGTGAAAATTGCATTCTTATGTAAAATATCAGAGAGCTTTATGTATTTAATTGCTAAATCCTTACAAGTGTCGGCTAACACAAGAAAGTCTTCATCACTCTCTTCAGGTAAGGTGGTTTCCAATAACTCAACATCTCCCTGTAGGTAAGGTTCAGTTTCTGTAATGTTTAAAAGCTTAACACGTTTAACACCTCTTACAATAGCAGTTATGGAGTTGTCTGGCATCTTTAAAATGCGTACTACTTTAGCTACAGTTCCTATGGGATACAAATCATCAAAAGCTGGGTTATCCTCCATCTTATTCTTCTGACAAAAAGTTCCAAAGTATTGATCCTTCTCGTCGCATGCTTGAATAAGCTTAATAGATTGTTCTCTTCCTATTGAGACAGGAAGGAGTACCCCTGGAAAAAGAACCATATTACGTAATGGTAAAACAGGTAGACTCTTTGTCTCCTCTTTCTCTTTCAATTCTTCTCCATTGGGATCGTAATTGCCATCAAGTAGTGTAAAGGCTACATCTCCAGTATCTTGAAATTCCTCTAAGTATGCGTTATCGTTTAAGAAATCACTATCTTCCATATTCATTGTTTATTTTAGTCTGCCAATTTGACAAACTAGAATGGTGTGCAAAGTTAATCTATTTATCTGTTAATTGTAAATAACTCATTTAATAAAATGCAAATACAATGCCAAACTGGATTTAAACAAGAGAAGTTCTCTC
>JASLCM010000100.1 GCA_030151845.1 Bacteroides sp. | reverse complement strand
CTACGACAGGAAAGATCCTCAATACTGGTCTTTTGAAAAAGGATTGCATTTGGAGAGGTTTGACTCTCTTTTGACTGTTGATGCATTCATAGATTCAGATACAGCTTACTATTATACTAAAGAGAAGCTTTGGGAGCTTCGAGGAAATGTACATGTAGAGAACTTAAAAGGTGAAACTTTCTCTACAGAGCTTTTATTTTGGAGTGAGAGAGAAGAGAAGGTTTACTCTGATAAATTCATAAAAATTAATCAAATAGATAGAATTATATCTGGCTATGGGTTTGAATCCAATCAGCAAATGACAGTTTATACCATTCATAATATTGAAGGAGTTTTTTATGTAGATGAAGGGAGCATATCTGAAACAGAAGTTGAAAAAGATAGTGTAAACTTAAAAGATTGATATGACAGTTCTTGTGTATTTATTGATAACCATGGCCTTTTCGGCTTTCTTTTCAGGAATGGAAATAGCTTTTGTTTCTGTAGATAAGCTACGTCTTGAAATGGAGAAAAGCCATGGGGTTACATCTTGGATATTGGGAATATTCTACAAGAGACCTAACAACTTTATCTCAACCATGTTGGTTGGGAACAATATAGCTTTGGTCATTTATGGTATATTGATGGCCTCACTTATAAATGAGTATTTACTAGATGCTTGGATTAGTAGCGAGTTTGTAAAACTTTTAATTCAAACTATTTTATCGACCTTAATAATCTTGGTTACAGGCGAGTTTTTACCAAAGAGTCTTTTTAAGATTAATCCAAATATGGTCCTTAAGGTTTTTGCTATACCTGTCTTTATTTGTTATATAATTTTATACCCTATCTCATTATTAGCATCTGGGCTTTCGTATGCTTTACTCTTCTTATTTGGTGTTCGTGTCAACAAGGAGGCTTCAGCGAAAGCTTTCACGAAAATTGACTTAGACTACTTTGTGCAATCAGGAATAGAACATGCCGACAGTGAAGAGGAGATAGACACTGAGGTTAAAATCTTCCAAAATGCGTTAGACTTTTCAGAGGTAAAGGTGAGAGATTGTATGGTTCCTAGAACGGAAATCGTTTCAATACCGATAGATTCTCCATTACAAGAGCTAATGAATCTGTTTGTAGAGACAGGGCTTTCTAAGATTATTGTTTTTCAAGAAGATATCGATAACGTAGTTGGATATATTCACTCTTCAGAAATGTACCGTACAGAAGGAGAGTGGAAATCGCATATTAAACAACTGCCAATTGTTCCAGAGACTATGGCTGCACATAAATTGATGAGAATGTTCATGCAACAGAAAAAATCAATAGCTGTAGTTGTTGATGAGTTTGGAGGAACATCTGGAGTTGTGACATTAGAGGATTTGGTAGAAGAAATTTTTGGTGATATTGAGGATGAGCATGATAATACCTCTTATGTGTGCCGGAAAATAAAAGACAATGAGTATGTCCTTTCTGCTCGTTTAGAGGTTGAAAAGGTAAACGAAGAGTTTGAACTACAACTACCTGAGTCCGATGATTATGTAACTATCGGAGGTCTAATACTACATACGTATCAGAGTTTTCCTAAGCTCCATGAGCAGATTCTTATTGATAACAATTATCAGTTTAAAATATTAAAGGTTTCGGTAAGTAAGATAGATTTAGTTAAACTTGTTGTTTTAAATCCGTAAATGATTTTTTCTTGCTACAATAGGAGACAATTCGAGGACAGACTAAACTAGAACAAAGGTTTCTAGAATTTAAAATTATTTATAGATTCTAAGATTCTTAAATGCTTTTTTAGTATCTTCGTGGCTTGTAGAGTGATAAAAATACACATAAAATAATTAAAACATAATTCACAGAAATGGCAACATTACAAAAGATTAGGACCAAAGGATCTCTTTTGGTTATTGTAATAGGTTTAGCTCTCTTTGCTTTCGTAGCAGGAGACGCATGGAAAATATTGCAGCCTCATCAATCACAGGATGTAGGTAGCGTTAATGGAAAAGCTCTTTCCGCACAAGAGTATCAAGCTTTAGTAGAAGAATATACAGATATTGTTAAAATGTCGTTAGGTGTAAATTCTCTCGATGAAGCACAAAGTGATGAACTTAAAGATGAGGTGTGGAGAACCTTTGTGAACAACCATCTTTTAGCAATTGAAGCTGAAAAGTTGGGTTTAGAGGTTACTAATGAAGAGATTTTATCAATCATTGATGAAGGTGTTCACCCTCTTTTGCAACAAACACCTTTTAGAAACCCACAAACTGGAGCTTTTGATAAAGATGTACTGTATAAAGTGTTAGCAGATTACAAAACAATGGATCGTAACACAATGCCTGCTCAATATGTTGAGTATTACGAGTCAATGAACAAGTATTGGTCTTTTATAGAGAAAAACTTAGTTTCTTCTCGCTTAGCTGAAAAATATCAAAGTCTGCTAGGACACTCTTTGTTAGCAAATACTACTGAAGCAGAAGGTGACTTTCAGCAAAGAACCTTACAAATGGACCTTTTAGTAGGGGCGGTTCCATACTCTTCTGTTGCAGACTCTTTAGTATCGGTCTCTGATGCAGAGATTAAAGATTTATATGCGAAGAATAAAGAGCAGTATAAACAGCTTGTTGAAACCAGAGACATTAAATACATTGATGTTCAAGTTCTACCAAGTGAGGAAGATATTGCAGCCATTCAGGAAGAGATGATGGAGTATACCGAACAGTTAGCTACAACTTCCGACTTAAGCTCATTTATTCGATCTACAGGATCTGAAGTTCCTTACACCGATTTATATTATACTAAAAATGCTTTCCCTACTGATGTGGTTGCACGTTTAGATTCAACCTCTATTGGTGAAGCTTTTGGCCCTTACTTTAATACGACTGATAACACAATAAACTCTTTTAAAGTGCTAGGAAAAGCTGCTTTAGCTGACTCTATTCAGTTTAGACAAATTCAGGTTTACTCTGAAGATGTAGAAAAAAATGAAGCATTAGCAGACAGTATTTACAGTGCTTTAAAAGCAGGTGCTAATTTTCAAGAACTAGCAGAAAAATATGGTCAAAGTGGTGATAAAAACTGGATTAGTTCACAAAACTATGCTGGTATGCCATTGGAGGGTGACAACTACAAATACATTAAAACCCTTGTTAATCTAGGTGTTAATGAGGTTGCTAACCTAAAATTAGGACAAGCCCACATTATTCTACAAGTAACAGGAAAGGCAGATGTACAGTCTAAATACAATATTGCTGTAGTTAAGCGTCCTTTGGAATTTAGCAAGGAAACTTATAGTGAAATATATAACAAGTTTAGTCAGTTTATTGCTTCTAATTCTACCTATGAGAGTATTCTAGAGAATGCTGAAGATGCCGGTTATAGAGTATTGGATCGTAAAGATCTTTCGAGTGCTGAGCATGGAATAGGAGGTATACCTAGTACCAAAGAAGCGCTTCGTTGGGCGTTTTCTGCTAAACCTGGTGAAGTTTCTGGATTGTATGAATGTGGCGACAACGATAGAATGATAGTTGTAGGGCTATCAAGCATAAATAAAGCTGGTTATCGTCCTATAAATAAGGTTTCTGATATGCTTCGTGCAGAGTTGATTCGTGATAAAAAAGCAGAATTAATTAATGAAAAGATAAAAGCTGCGAACATATCAACAATAGAGGGAATTTCTGCTGTTGATGGCAAAATTGATACTTTAAAGCATGTTACTTTTGCTGCTCCTGCTTACTTGTCTGTATTGAATAGCAGTGAACCTTTATTAGGTGGATATGCATTTAATGCAGAACTAAATAAAGTAAGTAATCCTATAAAAGGTAATGCTGGTGTATTTCTTGCATCGGTGTTAAAGAAAGAAAATCAAGAGGAAGAGTTAGATATAAAACAAGAGAAAGAGAATAAAGAGTCTATGTACTTGCGTTTATCTTCTCGTTTTATTAATGAACTATACATAAAAGCGGATGTGGTAGATAATCGCTACATTTACTTCTAGTTTTTGAACATACAAAAAAAGAGCGTCTAAAATTTTAGACGCTCTTTTTTTATATTTAAATCTACAATGTTCTAAAATAGGCATTAATTCCTTACATTTGTAGTAATTAGTTTAGGTAAACACCCCTCATTTAATATGTATATGAAAAAACTTCTAGGTTCTACACTTATCGAGTTGCAGGATATCTGTAGCTCATTACAGATGCCAAAGTTTAGAGCCAAACAGATAGCATCTTGGTTGTATGAGAAGCGGGTACATACTATAGATGAAATGACAAATCTGTCTCTAGCTGATAGAGAGAATTTAAAAAATAAATATGTTGTTGGTTTGGAGGAACCAATTAAGTTTGTTAAGTCTGTAGATGGAACAATTAAGTATCTTTATGAGGTTGATAGTCTTTATCAAGTAGAATCTGTTTATATTCCAGATAAAGAGAGAGCTACACTTTGTATCTCTTCTCAAGTGGGATGTAAAATGAATTGTCACTTCTGTATGACAGGGAAACAAGGATTCTCTAAGAACCTGACTTCAGGAGAGATTATAAACCAAATACTAGCTTTACCTGAATTTGAACAGTTAACTAATGTGGTTTTAATGGGAATGGGAGAGCCACTGGATAATGTAGATGAGGTGTTAAAGGCTTTATCTATAATGACTTCTCCTTGGGGGTTAGCCTGGAGCCCGAAGCGGATAACCTTATCTACTATTGGAGTCAAACCTAAATTAGAACGATTTTTAAACGAAAGTGATTGCCACCTTGCTGTAAGCTTACATGCTCCAGTTTCTTCACAACGGCTAAAAATAATGCCAGTAGAGAAAGCCTATCCGATAGCGGATGTTGTAGATATGCTTAAAGGTTATGATTTCTCGAAACAGAGAAGAGTTACCTTTGAATATATTTTATTTAAAGGTTTCAATGACTCAAAAAGAGATGCGGACTCTTTAATAGCATTATTAGATGGTTTACCATGCCGGGTTAACTTAATCAGGTTTCATGCTATTCCAGAGGTTAACTTAGAAGGTACTGCCATGGAAGATATGATTAAATTTAGAGATTACTTAACTGCAAAAGGACTACATACAACGATACGAGCTTCTCGCGGAGAGGATATCTTTGCAGCTTGTGGAATGTTGTCTACTTTGGAGAAGAAAGATAAAACATTCACCGATTAGATTTACTATTATGAGAACTAATAAAATTACTATTATCTGTTTATTTGCTGCTTTAATTTTAAGTAGCTGTACAGGAAAGAAAAAAGGTGTGTTTACGCCAACTTCAAGTGGTTTGGCTTATGAATTGTTAGTTGTTATTGAGGATGACATGTGGGAGAGGCCTGCAGGACGTGCGTTATTTGCTGTTTTGGATACAGATGTACCAGGATTGCCGCAGTCTGAACGATCTTTCCGAATAATGAATACTCCAGAAAAGTATTATGATGCAACTTTAAAGTTGTTACGAAATATTATAGTTGTAGATGTTAATCCCAAACGTTATACGCAGGCTAAATTTTCAGTAAGTCGAGATGTCTATGCTTCTCCACAAACCATATTAACTATACAAGCCCCAGACGAGGAGTCGATGAAAAATCATTTGGAGCAACATGGACAGGCTATCATTGATGCTTTTACAAAGGCAGAGATGAATCGGCAAATAGCTCTTTTAGAGAATCAGCATAATGATTTTGTTTCAACCAAAACAAAAGAGATGTTTGATGTTGAAGTGTGGGTTCCAGGTGAGTTGATGTCTTTTAAAACAGGAGAAGATTTTTTCTGGGCTAGTACAAACAAAGCTACGGCCGATATGAACTTTATTATTTACTCTTACCCTTATGTAGATAAAGAAACATTTACTGAAGAATACCTCATTCACAAGAGAGACTCTGTTATGAAAATTAATATTCCGGGTGCTCGAGAAGGAATGTACATGACAACAGATACTCGTTTTGTCATTGGAACCCCTATTGTTGTACAAAAAGAGTATGCTTTTGAACTGCGTGGCTTATGGAGAGTTGAGGGAGATGCAATGGGAGGACCATTTGTTTCACACACACGCTTAGATAAAAAGAATCAAAGAATTATTACAGCAGAGATTTTTATCTTTGCACCAGACCGTTTAAAAAGAAATTTAGTTCGTCAGATGGAAGCTTCGTTGTATACATTAAGACTTCCTAGTTTAGATGAAGTAAAGGAATAAATAAGATGAATGATAGAAAACTAAAAATAGGTATATCACAAGGAGATATTAATGGAATAGGTCTCGAGGTGATATTAAAGACATTTTCAAACCCAGCAATGTTTGAATTATGCACTCCAATTATTTATGGTTCACCGAAAGTTACAGCTTATCACCGGAAGAGTTGTAATATTTCTACGAATTTTAGTATAATAAATTCTGTATCAGAGTGTACAGATAACACATTAAGTGTATTAAACTGTGTAGATGATGAAGTTCGAGTTGAGTTTGCACAGGCTGATCGAGATGCAGGGAAATCTGCCTTTATGGCTTTAGAGAGGGCTGTGGAAGATCTTGGTAAGAGAGAAATAGATGTTTTGGTTACGGCTCCGATAAACAAAGAGGTGATTCACTCTAAGGAATTCCCCTTTATGGGGCATACAGAGTACATCGAGGAGAGGCTTGGTAAAGGTAGGAAGTCTTTAATGCTTCTACTAAAAGATGATTTTAGGATGGCATTAGCAACGAATCATATTCCTATTAGCCAAATAGCCGAAACTTTAACTCTAGAGCTTCTTGAAGAAAAAATTAATATTCTCAATGAGAGTCTAAAGTTTGATTTTGGTATTGAGCGTCCACGAATTGCAGTTCTTGCTTTAAACCCCCATGCGGGTGATGGCGGGCTGATTGGGGAAGAGGAGAAGAATGTGATTATTCCTGCAATCAAAAATATGTCAGAGAGAGGTGTGTTATGTTATGGACCCTATCCTGCTGATGGTTTTATGGGAGCGGGAACCTTTTCACATTTTGATGCTATTTTAGCGATGTATCACGATCAAGGATTAGCCCCTTTTAAAGCATTGTTTATGGATGAGGGAGTTAACTTTACAGCGGGATTACCTGTTGTAAGAACATCTCCAGCACATGGAGTGGCTTATGATATCGCAGGTAAAGGCATGGCTTCTGAAGATTCTTTTAGGCAAGCAGTGTATACAGCAATAGATATTTACAGAAACCGTGAACAAGAAAGAGAGTCGAGAAGAAGGCCCTTGAGAAAGCAGTATTATGATCATAGAGATGATAGTGATCAGTTGAAATTGGATTCGGTAGATGATGAATAAAGGGTTTGTTTATGACAAATAAAGAAATTCAACAAGTAAAATTACGTTTTGGTATTATTGGGAATAATTCAGATTTACTACGTGCTATTGATGTTGCAATACAGGTAGCACCTACTGATTTGTCTGTGTTAATTACAGGAGAAAGTGGAGTTGGTAAAGAGAGTTTCCCAAAAATAACACATTTATATAGTAGTAGAAAACATGCACAATATATAGCTGTAAACTGTGGAGCTATTCCTGAAGGGACAATTGATTCTGAACTTTTTGGCCATGAAAAAGGAGCTTTTACTGGTGCCATAGGAGAGCGTAGGGGCTATTTTGGTGAGGCCGATGGCGGAACCATTTTTTTAGATGAGGTAGGCGAGCTTCCTTTAGCGACACAAGCAAAATTATTAAGGGTGCTAGAAAGTGGAGAGTTTATAAAGGTAGGTTCATCTAAAGTTGAAAAAACAGATGTGCGTATAGTTGCAGCTACTAATGTTAACTTAGAGCAGGCTATAATGGAGGGAAGGTTCAGAGAGGACTTATATTACCGTTTAAATACTGTCCCCATTAAGATTCCTCCTTTAAGAGAAAGAGGAGAAGATATCTACTTACTCTTTAGAAAGTTTGCAGCGGACTTTGGAGAAAAATATCGTATGCCTCCAATTCAGTTAACTGCGAAAGCTAAAGAGCTTTTGTTAAGTTTTTCTTGGCCAGGAAACGTGCGTCAACTAAAGAATATAACAGAGCAAATATCAGTAATAGAAACCAATCGTGAGATAGATAAAGAGGTCTTAAGTAAGTATCTTCCTGAGCGCTCGTTTGTCTCAAATTTACCTACGCTATTAGGGGAAAAGAGTAATAAGACATTTAAGAATGAACGAGAAATATTATATCAGGTTCTTTTTGATATGAGGCAGGATGTTACGGATTTAAAAAAACTGGTTCATGGTTTAATGGCAGAACGAGGACAAGTGCCTACAACTAATCCTGAGTCAAGTAATTATTATCCAGCAACTCCAGGTTATTCGAATTACCCCACCATAAATCTTTTAGAAGAGTCCCCACATGCAGCAGTTAGTGAGGATCATATTCAAGATACAGAGGAGTATGTTGAGGAGACTTTATCTTTAGATGAGGTAGAGAAAGAGATGATAAAGAAAGCGTTGCTAAAACATAATGGTAAAAGAAAAAGTGCAGCTAAAGACTTAAATATATCTGAACGCACTTTATATCGAAAAATTAAAGAATATGACTTGGATTAAATCAGGTAAATGGGTGCTTTTTATAGTAGCCTTGGGGGTATACCTAATCTCTTGTACTGTCTCCTATAAATTCAATGGGGCCTCAATTAATTATGATGTTGTTAAAACGATATATATAGCCGATTTTCCAATCAAGTCTGAATACGTATATGCCCCTCTAGCTACAAAGTTTAATGAGGATTTAAAAGATATCTATATACGACAAACGAGATTACGCTTGATGCCTCGGTCTGGTGACCTAGAAATAGAAGGGGAGATAGTTGGTTATAACCAGTATAACCAAGCAGTGAAAGCAGATGGTTATTCCTCTGAAACTAAGCTTACTATTACGGTGAATGTTAGGTATGTGAATAACACCGATCATACAGAGGATTTTGAACAGCAGTTTACTGCTTTTAGAGTCTATGATTCGAGAGAGTTGTTAACCAATGTTCAAGATAAGTTGATTGCTGAAATGACCAAGGAGATAACTGAGCAAATTTATAATCTAACAGAAGCAAACTGGTAGAGAGGTAATGAAGGGAGATAATTTAATTAAATGGATGAAGGACCCTAAGCTCTTAGGTTCAGAGTCCTTATATGAAATAAGGAATCAGTTAGCAAGATATCCATATTCACAAACACTAAGAATTTTGCTTTTAAAGAATTTATATTTATTACACGATATTTCATTTGGTGAGGAGTTGCGTAAAGCGGCCTTGTTTATATCAGATCGTAGGTTACTCTTTTCTTTTCTTGAAAGGGAGAATTATACGCTAGAGGTATTAAAAAAAGAAGAAGAACATGACGATGGAGAGGAGTCATTAGATAGGACCCTTTGTTTAATTGATGCTTTTTTAAAGGAGTATCCAGCAGAAGAACAAAAAGTGGAGGTAGATTTTGACTATGCTTCAGATTATACCAGTTATCTAAGTCAGAATGAACCAGACTTTGAACTATCTGAAACTCCAAAGCTAAAGGGGCATGAATTAATTGATGAGTTTATCGAGAGTGACGCAGCCACTTTATTAGGAGTAAATGAAGGTATACCTGAGGTTGGGAACACAGTAGAAGAGGAGACAAAACCAGAAGAGGTATCTGAGCCTGTTGTTCTTGAAGATGAAGAAGATGATAGCTTTTTCACCGAGACATTGGCTAAAATTTATGTAAAACAACAGAGATATGAAAAGGCGTTGTTAATTATTAAAAAATTAAGCTTGAAATATCCAAATAAAAATGCTTACTTTGCAGACCAGATTAGATTTCTTGAAAAATTGATTATTAATAGTAAATCCAAATAAAAAATGTATTTAATACTTGTTAGCTTAATGGTGATTGCAGCTCTTTTGATGTGCTTCATCGTGCTTATTCAAAATTCTAAAGGAGGGGGGCTAGCCTCAGGTTTTGCTTCCTCAAACCAAATAATGGGAGTACGCAAAACTACCGACTTTTTAGAGAAAGCCACATGGGGTCTAGCTGTATTTATGCTTGTAGTTAGTATTCTTTCTGCTTATGCTTTACCATCGGCTACTGAAACTCAAGGTATTGTTATTTCAGATCAAGTTGAAGAGAAGGCACAAACAGGTCCATACAACTTTCAAGGTGTAGAAACTCCAGAACAAACTGAAGAGGTTGCTACAGAAGAAAACTCAGAAACAGGTTCTACCACAGCAGAGTAAGGTGGTTTGAACTATTTTATAAACAAATATGGCTAGTTTGATTATATAATCAAACTAGCCATATTTGTTTTCCATTAGATAAAAAACAAAACAAAATGAATGCATCGATTACAAAAACTATGAGAGACTCAGCTTTGCTGAGATGGTCAGCTTTACTACTAGTAGCAGCTACTATGTTTTTTGCTTATATGTTTGTGGATGTTCTCTCTCCACTTCAAACATTACTAGAACAACAGGTTAACTGGTCGGCTGACACTTATGGCATTTTTGCTAGCTCCGAGTACTTCCTGAACGTGTTTGCTTTCTTTTTACTTTTTGCAGGTATAATACTAGATAAGTTAGGTATCCGGTTTACAGCTCTACTTTCGGCTAGTATTATGGTTTTAGGGGGTGCTATAAAACTATATGCCATTAGTTCTTATTTCACACCAGGAGTCGCTTTATACGATTGGCTAGGATCCTTTTGGATCTCTTTCCCTCCAACTGCAAAACTAGCTTCTTTAGGTTTTGCTATCTTTGGTAGTGGTTTAGAAATGGCAGGTATTACTGTATCAAAGGCGATAGTTAAATGGTTTAAAGGTAAGGAGATGGCTTTGGCTATGGGAATAGAGATGGCTGTTGCTCGACTAGGTGTTTGGGCTGTTTTTAGAATATCCCCTTATTTAGCCTCTTTAGGCTCACCCGATGTAGTTCGTCCGGTGGCTGTATGTTGTGCTCTGCTTTGTATAGGTCTCATTACCTTTGTAATCTACTGTTTAATGGATATAAAGCTTGATAAGCAGCTGGGTGAACAGGCTGTCGGCGTAGAAGAAGAGGAGGAAGAGGCCTTTAGAATCAGTGATATCGCTATCCTATTTAAAAGTAAAGTATTCTTGATTGTTGCACTTTTATGCGTACTTTACTACTCAGCTATATTTCCGTTCCAAAAATTCGCAACGAGTATGCTAGAGAATCGGTTACATATGCCAACTCAAGAGGCCTCAAACCTATTTTCTTGGTTCCCTATAGGGGCTATGTTGATTACTCCGTTTTTAGGTTACTTCTTAGATAAAAAAGGGAAAGGTGCTACCATGCTGATTTTAGGATCGATATTGGTTTTTATCTGCCATTCAGTTTTCGCTTTCTTCCCACTAAAACCAGATGATCAATTTAGTTTAAATGTAGCTCATGCCGCTATTATGGTGTTAGGAGTGTCATTCTCTTTGGTACCAGCAGCGCTATGGCCATCTATTCCTAAACTAGTAGAAAATAGATACTTGGGTTCTGCTTATAGCGTTATATTTTGGATACAAAATATAGGGTTGTGGTTATTCCCTAATATCATCGGATTTGTTTTAAAATGGACAAACCCAGATGAAGCTTTAACTGGGCATTATGATTACACATGGGCAATGATTATTTTTGCAAGTTTAGGAATTATTGCATTCTTTCTAGGTCTGTGGTTGAAGGTTGAAGATAAAAAGCACAATTACGGACTTGAAGCACCAAATATTCAGTAAGTGTGGCCAAGAAAAAAATAGACTTATTAACTGTTATTCCTTGTCCTAAAAAGGGAATTCGAACAGAATTACTAGATAATGGTAAGATAGTTGTTGCAATCCCTCGCTTTAAAAGCGAGTGGATGCAACGACACTTTACCTCTAAACGTTTCCCTCCTTATATACGTGTGCCTTTAGACACCTATGGATCTAGTGTATGGAAAGAGATGAATAGCAAACGAACGATCAAAGAGATTGTGAATAAACTCTCTGTGGAGTTTGCAGATATGGAACAATTAGAGGAGAGAGTAGCCCAATATTTTTTGCAATTGGCAAAAGATAAACTTATTGATTTTACTCTTAGAAAAGAATAAGCTTATCAAGACAAGCTCTATCCTTGTTTCCAAAAACTAGGAGTAAACATTAATAAGATCGTAAATAACTCTAGTCGGCCCACTAACATTAAGAAAGAACAAAGCCATTTGGCTATATTGGGCAATGCACTCCATGAATTTGCTGGTCCAAATGTACCTAATCCAGGTCCCATATTACCTATACTGGAAACAATGACCCCAAAAGAGTCTAAAAAATTGATATCCAAAGCCATAAGAAAGAGAGTGGATATTACAATCAATAAGCAATAAACAAATGAGAAGGCAAAAACTGTTGTTTGTAATGAATTTGGTACAACCTCTTTATTTACTCTAACAGGTAATACTGCATTGGGATGCATAATTCTTTTAAATTCATTCTTTGCCGATTTAAAAAGTATGGAGACTCGGATACACTTCATACCACCACTTGTACTTCCAGCACAAGCTCCTATAAGCATAGTTATAGTAAGTAATGCCCATGCTACTGGTTTCCACACCATGTAGTCTGCTGTTGCAAAGCCAGTAGAAGTGTGTAAAGAAGCTACCTGAAAAAAAGATTTTCTAAAGCTCTCTTCAAACCCCATAGGCTCAGTATAATAGAGTATAGATGCAATAGATAGGGTGAAAAAGAGGACAGATCCTATATAGAATTTTAGTTCGGTGTCTTGAAAACACTTTTTAAATTTCTTGTTTATAAAAAGCAATAGAAGGGTGAAATT
>JASLCM010000081.1 GCA_030151845.1 Bacteroides sp. | reverse complement strand
GGCCAACTCGAAAGCAGACAACTCCATTTCAATGGAAATGGAGTATACTTCTAATCTCATTGTTTCTTTCAGCAGCAGATTTTGCTTACTTTTTTGCTTTAAGTGATGATGGAGCTATGATTTCAATCGTTTCTATGATTAGAAGAGGAAGTGTGCTTGTTTCTTTCATCTTTGGTGCTTTAGTCTTTGAAGAAAAGAACTTGCGAAGTAAAGCTCTCGACCTTTTACTCATACTTATTGGTATGTTATTCCTATATTTGGGTACAAAATAAGAATGATGAAGAAATTATTATTTATATTACTTTTGATAGGTTCAGTAGCAAATCTTTCAGCTCAAGATGTTATTAAGGAGTTCTTTTTAAATGCTCCAGTGTCGATAACCCCTTTATTATCGGATGTTAACAAAGCAGATTTTATTGATTTTCTTGAAAGTGGCATGAAGGCTAAGGTGAAAAACCGTTTTGGGGAGTCTGTAGAGATGACGAAGTTAACTGCCGACTTCTTACAAATAAAGATGAGTGATCGTTCAGAGCTGGAAATGAAGATCTATCGAAAAAATAATGTGGTTGAGGTTATAGCTGTTGTCAATCGTGTGTATGCTCCCTCATGTGTTAGCACCTTGGAGTTTTACTCAAGAGGGTGGGAGAGAAGTAAACTAGGAAAACAGTTGGAGATGATTTCGCTTGCAGATTTTATTCCAACAAAAAACATCCCAGACGCTGTACGTAGAGATTTTAAAGCAGTAGACATGGAGCTTATAAAGATAGAGCTTCTAGAAGAAAGTGATGTAATTACTTTCTCGCTTAATTTAGAGGAGTATCTAGAACATGAGGTTTATGAGCGCATCTCTCCTTATTTAGTTCCCACAATAAGTTATCAGTGGAATGGTAAGAGGTTTAAGGTGAAACAGTCTTAAGGTTTTACCACTATCATTAAGAGGATTCGTTTGGGCTTTATTAAGAAATTAATAAAAAGGGAGAAGAAATTCTCCCTTTTTATGTTAGTTGGCAAAGTGCGTTTTATAGCCTTTTAACTCTTTCCAATGACCTCTTGTAAAATCTGGAATTTCAACAGGAGCTGAGTTGTTTTCGATAGATAGAGCTGTTAAGGGTATTAAAGAGCACCATTCTGCTAAATCGTAAACATCCATATCTAGTGGTAGGCCATTCTGAAGACAATAAACAAGACGGTAATCCATAACAAAATCCATACCTCCATGTCCCCCTACTTTTTTAGCCAGTTCTTCTAATTCTTTATGGATAGGGTGTTTGTATTTCTCCATGAGTGCTTTTTTAACCTCTTCTGAGACAAAATCATGCCCTGCCAGCTCTTCGTGGTGTGGAATAACATCAGATACCTCTTGGCTAGGTGCATCAAGAGCATATCCTGATATAGGGTATTTGTTTGCAAAACCCTTGGTTCCAGTTAGTTGAAACATCCTATTGTATGGTCTAGGAGTCATAACATTATGTTGGATAGCTATTGTTTTTTCTTGAGCTGTTTTAATAAGTGTTACTGTGTGGTCACCATTTTTAAAATCGGTTACTGGCTTACCTGTCTGTTTTTCTACAAGTGCTGGACCTGTAACAGCTTTTGTAGACATAGAAACAAGATGTGTCATTCGATCTCCTCGGTGTATGTTGAGTGCTAAGCAAACTGGACCTAATCCGTGAGTAGGGTATACATCACCAGAGTGATGGTGATTAAAATCAAGTCGCCAATTGTTCCAATATTCGTTCCAATAGGGTTTGAGCTGGTGTATATAGGCACCTTCACCATGAAGTATTTCTCCAAATAGTCCTTGCTGTGCCATATTTAGGGTAGTTAACTCAAAGAAGTCATATACACAATTCTCTAGTTGCATACAGTGTTTTTGGGTTCGCTCAGAGGTGTTTATTAAATCCCAGATTTCATCCATACTCATGGCTGCAGGAACTTCTATGGCAACGTGTTTACCTTTTTCCATTGCATAAACACCCATTTTAGCATGATTCACCCAGTCTGTGGCAATATATATAAGGTCTATATCTTCTCTTTCGCAAACTTCTTTCCAAATATCCTCTGTGCCAGAATAACTAGCAGCTTCTGGAAAGCTGTTTTTAGCAAGAATTTGTTGTGCAACCTCTACTCGTTCAGGTCTTATATCACATAGTGCTTTAATTTCTACTCCAGGAATATGAGTAAAGCGATCTACTGCTCCAGGTCCTCTCATTCCTAATCCAATAAATCCAACTCGAACAGTGGGAAGTTTAGGAGTGACTAGTCCAACAACATGTTTTTGACCAGCTGGCCGCTCAGGCGTATTGACTTGTATTAAGCTTGATGTAGACTCTTGTTTTGTTTGAGCACAGGATGTACTCAAAAGGAGAATAGCAAAAAATAGATATTTGCATAGTGATTTCATAGCATTTGTTTTAATAAGATTAATAAGACACCCCAAATATGGACATATTTTAACGAATAAGAGCGTGAAATGGATGCTTTTTAGTCTATTAATAGTTAAATAATCATTTATAAATAAGCTTTATTTAATAAATGTTTACTAAAAAGCTTTGATTTTTCTCTTATTTAAATATATTTGTATAAATAGTTTATCTTTAACTAATATTAATTAACTAAAACACAAATTACTATGAGAAGTAGTAGAATTAAACAAAAAAGATTTGTTGTATTTTGGCTATGTTTACTAGCTATAGTCATACCTACAGTCTCTTTTGCCACAAATGTAGATGGTATTGAACAGACAGTAGAGATTAAAGGTAAAGTTACGGATCAGCGAGGGGAGGGGCTGATAGGAGTAAATGTTAAGGTAGAGGGCGAGACCTTAGGTACAATAACAGATATTGATGGAAATTATATCCTTTCTGTGAAAAAAGGAGCAACTTTATTGTTTTCTTATGTTGGTTATATTTCGCAGAAAATTGTAGTAAATAATCCGACACTCAATGTTGTACTTATTGAGGATACACAGAAGCTTGATGAAGTCATTGTTGTAGGATATGGAGTTCAACAGAAAAAAGATATAACTGGATCGGTAGCGGTAGTTGATTCCGAAGAGTTATTAAAAACCACAGGTTCTTCAGCAGCACAGAAACTGCAAGGGAAGGCTGCAGGTGTATATGTTGGACAATCGGGCTCACCAGGTTCACCAACAATGGTTCGTATTCGAGGAATTAATACTGTAAACGATAATGGTCCACTTTACGTAATTGATGGGGTTTCTACTCGGAATCAGAACATGAGTAGCTTGAATCCAAATGACATTGAGTCAATGCAAGTTTTAAAAGATGCTTCCGCAGCAGCTATATATGGTGCACAAGCAGCAAATGGCGTTATTTTAATTACTACCAAGAAGGGGACTAAAACAGGTCAGCCTAAATTAACTTATGACGCTTATGTTGGTTTTCAGAAAACGATGAAATC
>JASLCM010000076.1 GCA_030151845.1 Bacteroides sp. | reverse complement strand
AGCAAAATTTACATGTACCCCCATTTCTTTACACTGACGAGCAACTTCTGCACCATACTTATACAGTAACTGCTGATCTTTGATACACCCTAAAACCATATTTCGAGGAAACCTAGGAGTATCCTTTAAACGCATAGAGAGTCCCCACTCTCCATCAAAGGTAATCAGCAAAGGAGTCTTTGCCCACTCTTGTGCCTGATTGGTGAGCTTGGCTTGAGAGATGAAGCTTCCTCCCGAGAAAAGAAGGCCTCCTATTTTATACTCCCTAACCACCTCTTTAAGCTGATCCATTGTATGCTTTGTCTCTAATGGAGCTATCGTATGAATAAAAAGCTGGCCAACTCGCTCCTTCAAGGATAAACTTCGATAAACAGAATCTACCCATTGTTCACAATTGGGATCTTGCTTTGCTTTATAGAATAGTAAAGGCTCAACCTGAGCCTTTACTACCAAAATGTTTATTAAAAATAGGAATGGAAGAATTTTTTTATTCATTATCTATTTTTCTAAATATAATTCAATCTTACCAACATAAAAACCACTTTTGCCTGTTTGAGAAATGATCACATTGCCCCCCTCACTGTTTAAGTATACCTTAGGCTCTTTCATAAAGGTATGAGAGTGCCCCCCTAAAATAAGGTCAATATCTTTTGTTTCTCTAGCCAACACCTCATCACTGACAGGATATTTAGAGGAAGCATAAAGGCCTAGATGGGATAAGCAAATAACCAAATCACACTTTTCCTGCTCTTTCAGTTGCTTAACCACACGATTCGCTGTTTTTATAGGGTCCAAATAATCTACTCCAACATAATTTTTCGCTTGAACCAACCCCTCAAGGGCTGCTCCTAACCCAAAAACACCAATTTTAACACCTCCTCTTTCCAGTACAACATAGGGTGTTACTAAATCCTTTAACAGCGTCTTTGAAAAATCATAATTTGCACAAACCACAGAGAAGTTAGCCTCTTGAAAAAGACGGGCCATATTTTCTAATCCATAATCAAACTCATGATTCCCTATTGTCACAGCATCATACCCCAACTTACTCATGAACTTTACTTCAACCTCTCCTTTGTATAAATTATAATAAGGTGTTCCTTGAGAGAAGTCGCCAGAGTCAAAAATAAGAAGGTTTTCCTCTTTTTGTCGATACTGATTAAATAGAGCCTCACGACGAAGAATTCCTCCTAAACCTGCATTTCTATTTCCAGATTCTTTAGGCAAAGGCTCTATCCTACTGTGTGTGTCATTGGTGTGTAAAATAACAATTTTAACCTCTTTGGCTATAAGGACTTGTATAAAGAGGATAAAAGTTAGCAGGGCTATTGTACGTAATTTTATTGTTTGCATCTTATTTAAAAATTATCCGATTTGAAAGTGTTGAGTTCACAAGATTCCCATTCTTATGCTGCTGCTTAACGTAGCGAACAAAAAGATCTCTTAATGTTGCATCCTCAGGAAAGATTATATCCTCAGCTTGTAATAGAGCATGCATCCCATCATTTCCCTCCGATAGGTAATCCAGTGTTGCCAAAGTATATACTTTCTCATCATCGATAGGTAGACCTCCAACTAAAGCTTTCTCAATCGTTAAATCCTGATTTACCACTAAATTAATATTACTTACACCCTCTCCATTTACTTTCGCTATATCCTCCATAAGCAACCTTATAGAACTTCCCTTCATGTATAAAATAGCTAATGAATTTTCAAAAGGTAAGATTTCAAAGGCGTCCCCCATTGTTATAATCCCCTTATTTAAGGTCGTCCGTATTCCTCCAATATTAACAAGCCCTATATCAGCAGGAACTCCTAACTCCTGCTCACCAGCCTCTCTCAATATATCTGCTATTAAATTTGAAAGTAAACTCTCGGGCCGCTTTACATCCATGAAAAGGGCACTCTCACCAATCACTTCACTCATCATGCTATCTACTCCTTTACTATATACTTCCAACTCCTCTGCTAGAAGAGGGTTAAGCTGACTATCTAACAAAGAGTCTACTGGAATCATCTCTCCTTCTATCTTAGATACAGAGTATCCCTTATCTTTGCAAGATGTAGCTAAAGATAGAAGGAATAGCAAGACCCAAAATTTAATTTTTATTTTCATTTTCTTGATATTCATTCATTGATCCACAAATATACAATATTTAGAACAATACCTTCAACAAGAGAAGGAGTTAACTCCATTTCTTTTACCCCTAAATTTGTTGAAACAAGATTTATTTTGTTACTTTGCATCGCTTTCGCGCAATCGCTGTCATGAAGAGTTGCTTGATATGTTGCGTTGTAACGAATAATTTAATAATAATTACAAATGGATTTAATTAAAATTGCTGAAGAGGCATTTGCTACAGGGAAAAAACATCCTAGCTTCAAAGCTGGTGATACAGTAACTGTTGCTTATCGTATTATTGAAGGCACTAAAGAACGTGTACAGTTATATCGTGGTGTTGTAATCAAAATTACAGGACAAGGTAGCAAAAAACGTTTCACTGTTCGTAAGATGTCTGGTACAGTTGGCGTTGAGAGAATTTTCCCAATTGAATCTCCTGCTATTGATAGCATTGAGGTTAACAAAGTTGGTAAAGTTCGTCGTGCTAAACTTTACTACCTGCGTCAACTTACAGGTAAGAAGGCTAGAATTAGAGAAAAAAGAGTCTTGGGACAATAATCTAATTTACTCAAGTCTAAATTATAAAAGAAGTTATCTACGGATGACTTCTTTTTTTATGCCTATTTCTCACTTTTACAATAAAAAAAGAGGATATGTTAACATATCCTCTTTTTTATTTTTCATTTTATTTTTCTTAAGCTGTCAACTCTTTAAGCTCCCATCCTAAAGCACTAGCACCCAAAACAGCAGCATCTGAATCTTTCAACTCTGATACTAGTATTTTAGTCTTACCTGCATAATTTTCTAGGATATTAGATTCCATCGACTCTTTAATAGGCTTCATAATATAATCACCAGATTTAGCCAAGCCACCAAATAAGATAATAGCCTCAGGACTTGAGAAACATACAAAGTCTGCAAAAGCCTCTCCTAAGAGTTTTCCTGTAAACTCAAAGATTTCTTTTGCTAACTCATCACCTTTAACAGCAGCATCATATACATCTTTTGAAGTAATCTCCTCAGAAGGAATTTCTCTTAATAAACTAGCTTTTGTGCTACCTGCTAAAACCTCACGTGCAGTTCTAGCAACACCTGTAGCTGAGCAGTAAGCCTCTAGACAACCTTTACGACCACACCCACAAAGACGTCCTTCTTCTCTTCGTACAATGACATGACCTAACTCACCTGCAAAACCATCATGCCCATACACTATTTGTCCATTCACTACAACTCCACTTCCAACTCCTGTTCCAAGTGTAATCATAATAAAATCTTTCATTCCTCGAGCTGCCCCATAAGTCATCTCACCTACAGCAGCCGCATTCGCATCATTTGTTAAAGCAGTAGGAATATTCAATCTCTCCTCAAACATAGCTGCTAAGGGAACAACCCCTTCCCAAGGTAAGTTTGGAGCAAAATCTATTGTTCCTGTATAGTAGTTCCCGTTAGGAGCCCCTATACCAATTCCTTTTATTTTCTCAATTCCACCATGCGCTTCGATCAAAGGAACCAAATGTTTGCATACAAGGTCAACATAAGTGTCTGGAGTTTTACATATTTGACTCTTCACTTTACCGCTACCAATAATATTACCTCTAGCGTCTACTATTCCAAAAACAGTATTTGTTCCACCTATGTCGATGCCTACAACATAAGGCTTATCCATGTTTGAATTCATGATATATGTTTATTAAGGGTTAAAATTTTCAATTTATTCGTACAAATAACGCAAAGAAGATTGTTATCACAAAATATTTAACAAAAATAATTACAATCGAAAGCCCTATTGATAAGTTCTTTTGGTCTCATAATCTTTTTAGCATTTTATTCTCTGCTAATTACTAATAAAAACTAGCATTTTAGCTCATACGACCTTCTTGCGTTGCTCATTTATAAAGTTGGTAAAAATAGAAACTACAACTCGCTACTATTTTGTCAAAGAGATAGAATTCTTCCCTAGAACAATTAATCTCTTTTTATAAAGGTCACCAACAGCTTTCTTAAACACTCTTTTGCTTACTCCAAAAACCTCATAAATTTCATCGGCAGAGCTTTTATCATGTAAGCCTATTTGTCCGCCTTCCTTTTTAAGGTAATCGTACAAAACATCTGAGAACTCTCTGACATGCTCTTGTCCTTGTTTTTGTAAAATTAAGTCTATTTTTCCATCGGGCCTTACCTGTTTAATAAAAGCAGTTAACTGATCGCCCGAGTAGATCGGTTGGAAGATCTCATTATCATACAGTAAGCCACTGTAAGAGTTATCAATAATAGCATTAAAGCCTAAATCTGTTTTATGCCATATCGTAATAGAGACCTCTTCACCCTCTTGATAGGGAGGGAACTCCTCCACCAAGAACTTATCTAGCTTAGCCGATGCTACTATGCGAAAGCTCTCCTCATCTACATAAATATAGACAAGGTACTTTTTACCACGAACCATGTTTTTCCTTTGCTCACTAAAAGGAACAAATAGATCTTTCATTAGCCCCCAGTCTAAGAAGGCTCCATATTCATTCACCCATGCAACCTCTAGGTAAGCAAAGTCTCCAACTTGTGCATAAGGTGTTAAAGTAGTCGCAATTAGTCTCTCTTCATTATCTAGATACAAGAAGACATTCAACTCTTCACCAATTTCGTACACCTCTGGCACATAACGAGAAGGTAACAAAATCTCACCAGCCTCTCCTCCATCTAAATAGAGTCCAAAGTCGACACTCTTTACAATGGTTAATTGATTAAAACGACCTAATTCTATACTCATAGCTTTCTTTATATAATGCAAATATAAAAAAAATGTAGGAGTAAACACTTACCCCTACATCTTCTATTTTCATTTTAGCTTTTATTTCTATAAACCTTTGCTCTTTCTTAATAACTCTAAGAAAGACATCAAATTATCAGCAATAAGGTCAGGCTTATCATCAGATTCCATTGCATCGGCAACAGTAGCCTCACCTGTTAACACTAAAACACCAAAAGCCTTGGCATCTAGAGCCATTTTCACATCGGTATAAAGTCGGTCACCCAACATAGCAACCTCTTCTGGCTGAAGATTATCTTTCATTAATATCCCATCCAACATACTAGGACTAGGTTTACCAACAATCACCTCAGGATGTTTTCCTGTAGCATCAGCTATGCAAGAGCATATTGAACCACAGTCAACCAATACGGTAGGTTGATCTGTTGGACAAATCTTATCTGGGTTAGTAGCAATGTATGGAACATTTTGAGACACCCACCAAGAAGCCCTACACAGTCGGCTATATGTTAATGACATATCAAAGCTAGCCACAATCATGTCGGGTACATCATCTGGTGAATCTTTCGTAGATACAAAGCCAGCACCTTCAAACTCCGAAATCATACTAGGAGTCCCTAACAAAAACAAGCGTTTGGCTTCAGGATGATGTGATTTGATATATCCAATAGTTGCTTGAGCAGAAGTATACATCTCCTCTTTTGAAGCAACAATTCCCATTTCATCCAGGTGATGAATATAGTCTGAAGTACTTTTCGATGGATTATTAGTCAAAAAAGAGTAACCAATCCCCATCTCTTTAAGTGTATTTAAAAACTCCTTAGTAAACGAAAACAGTGTAGAACCTTTGTAAATAGTTCCGTCCATATCTAAGGCAACATGCTTTATTTTTCTTAGTCGCTCTAACAAGCTATCAGCCGTATACGGTCTCATAGCCTCTTTGTATTGATATTGATCTAAATTTATCATTTTTATTCTTCTTCATTATCATAACCATCTGCTTTAGCACCCCAGGCTAAAACAAACACTAATGTTCCTGCAATTCCTAATCCCACTAATACGCCAAATGTATAGCTCCAGCCTAATTTATCGGCTAGCATACCTAGTCCCCAACCAGAAATCAAGGTACTTGCATAACCAAATAAACCTGTAAATCCAGCTGCAGTACCAGCTGCACGCTTTGTAGCAATATTAGAGGCTGCAATACCAATTAAGGCTTGTGGACCATAAATACAGAACCCTGCTCCCATTAAAACTAAGGTAGCCAACCACATTGGAGGTTCAGACATTTGCCAAAAAGTAAAGACAAAAACAGTAGCCATAGCCATATAAAAAACACATACACGTGGACCACGTCCTCCAAAGAACTTATCAGTAAGCCAACCAGCAACGAGCATACCAAGTATCCCCGATATTTCGAAACCAGCAACCATCCAACCAGCATGATGAACTGCTATCCCTTTCCATTCGCCAAGTAGCGTAGGTCCCCAGTCCAATACTGCATATCGAATGATATAAACAAAGAAGTTTGCAAAAGCCAAAATCCAAATGTATGGATTCATAAAAACTTTCTTCTTTAAGAAATCTTTTGATGCAGCCTCCTTTTTATCAGAAGAGCTTTCTGTTTCAGCTAATTCAGGTAAACCTACAGAGGTTGGTGTATCTCTCAACGCAAACCATAGAAAGATAGCGCCAGCAAATGCTATTACCGAAGGGATATAAAAACACCAGCGCCAACCAAGAGAAACCAAGTAACCACAAACAATAACAACTAAACCCGCTCCAATAGAGTGTGAGGTGTTCCAAATAGACATCTTAGTAGCAAGTTGTCTTGGTGGTACCCAGTGAGTGAGTAAACGTACACATGGAGGGAACCCCATTCCTTGAAACCAACCGTTCAAAACCCAAACTATACCTAATACAAGCACAGCTGAGCTAAACCCAAAGATTAAGTTACATAGTCCGCAAAGAACCAGCCCTGCAACCATAAAGTAACGCGCGTTAACACGGTCTCCAATATAGCCATTGGCAAATCTAGAGATACCATAAATCATTCCATGAAGTGTAAGAAAGATACCCAGCTCTGCCTTAGTGACTCCTAGATCTTCCTGCATAGCAGGCATAGCAATACTTAAGTTTTTTCTTACAAAATAGAAAAGAGCGTAACCTATCATTGTAGAGATGATGGTACGTGTTTGCCAATACTTGAATTTCTTAGCTGTTTCAGGTGGCATTCCTAATGCAGCTTCACTTGAATCGTGTTTCATGTGCTTTTTAAAGTATTAATATTAATTACTAAATTATATTTCCTTCTGTATCTTTGAAAACAATTTAGGAAAGTGGTCCTTTTTAGGAGATGAGCAAAAATACACACTTTTCAGAAAGAAGCAAAACCTATCGAAATAAAACTATTTTCGTTCTATTCCTTTTTCGCTTACAATTAAAAGTCTTACTCCACTTTCCTCTAAATATTTCACCATTTGTTTAGTGATTCCGCTATCTGTTACCACCAAATCAATTTGATCTAGATTACAAATCTTACCAAAACCTTTCTTTCCAAACTTTGAAGAGTCACATAAAACAATTGTTTTTAGTGCAACATCTATCATTGCCCTATTTAACTCTGCCTCCTCTATATTCGATGTTGTTACCCCATAATCAGGATCAACTCCATCAACCCCTAAAAATAGAAGAGATGAGGTTATTTGTTTTAAAAAATCTATGGCATAACTACCTGTTACAGACATTGATTTGGGTTTATAGAAACCACCCAGTTGAATTAAACGCACCCCTTCCTGCCCTCCGAGCAGTTGAGCTACTTTAATTGAAGGTGTAACAACTGTTAATGCTCCTTGTGGCTTTAGTTTTTCGGCAAACGTACAAATGGTCGATCCTGAATTAAGAATAATAGATTCATTTGGCCCTATAAGCTCTGCAGCTGCAGCTGCAGCAATTAAGTTTTTCTCTTTTTTATTAAGCAACTCTTTTTCCGTTACATTCCGATCCGCCATGTGAGGATTTATCGGACTAGCACTTCCATGAGTTCGATACAAAAGATTTTTTTCTTCTAGAATTTTCAAATCCTTACGAATAGTTACAACTGTAACATCTAACTCTTTTGCTAAGTCAGACACTTTTACAAATCCTTGTAGATTCAGTTGATCTAAAATATATTTGTGTCTTTCGGCTATGCTTTTCATAATAAAAAATGTTTTAGAATTGTAAGTACAAAACTAAAACATTTCATTATATAAACAAACTAGTTCGTGTTAATAGATTTACTTTTTCTTTCTATTTATACACTTTATTACAAGTTTCTAACCAGGGCATCAATAAAAAGTTTCGATTTATTTATATTTAGGGTTAAAGGTGGTAAAATACGTAAAACCTTATCACCACTTACTCCCGTAAAAATATGCTCTTTATACAACAGTCTATTGCGTAACTCTTTAATTGGTGTACTAAATTCTACTCCTATCATTAGCCCTCTCCCTCTAACCTCTACCAGCTGAGGGATTTTTTTCAACTCCTGGATTAAAAAATTACCCACATGCTCTGCATTTTTAACCAACTCCTCTTGCTCAAAAATCTCTAGAACAGAAATAGCGGCTGCACAAGCAAGATGGTTTCCGCCAAACGTAGTGCCCAACATACCCAATTTAGGCCTCAAATGTGGAGCGATCAAAACTCCTCCCATAGGAAACCCATTGGCTATGCCTTTAGCAACAGTAATTAGGTCGGGCTTCACTCCTGAATATTGATGGGCAAAGAATTTTCCACTACGACCATATCCACATTGTATTTCATCAAAGATTAATAAGACTTCGTGTTGATCACATAAAGCTCTTACCCCTTCTAGGAATTCATCACTGGCCACCTCTACGCCTCCTACACCTTGTATAGGTTCAATCAGTACCGCTGCTGGTTTATGGGTAGAAAAAAAAGAACTGACTGCATTTAAATCATTATAAGGAAGGTGAGTAACCCGATTATTTACATTTATGGGAGCGACTATTGAAGGATTATCTGTAGCCTCTACGGCTAAAGAAGTCCGACCATGAAAAGCCTTCTTAAAAGCAACAACACTATCTCTTCCTGTATGAAAAGAGGCTAACTTCAAAGCATTCTCATTGGCCTCAGCTCCGGAGTTTACTAGAAAAAGAGAGTACTCCTCGTAGCCAGATAGCTCTCCAAGTTTATTAGCCAACTTAAGTTGAAGTCCATTTTTAACAGCATTTGAGTAAAAACCCAACTTTTCGATTTGATCCTTAACAGCCTTTATGTAATTCGGGTGGCTATGTCCTACAGATATCACTGCGTGTCCGCCATAGAGGTCCAAATACTCTTCTCCCTTACTGTCCCAAACAGAGCAATCTTCTCCTTTAACTATTTCTAAGTCGAACTGCGAATATACATTGAATAAATCCATTGTTCCTATTTTTTTAAAAGGCAGAAGACTTCAACTCTAACCCTACAGTCTCCTCTAAGTTAAACATTAAGTTCATATTATGTACAGCTTGTCCAGAGGCCCCTTTTAATAAGTTATCAATGCATGAAACAATGAGTAACTTGTCTTCATGCTTTTCTAAATGCACCAAACATTTATTGGTGTTTACTACCTCTTTTAAGTCTATCTCACGCTCTACCACAAAAACAAAAGAGTCCTCTTTATAATAATCTTTATAGATTTTATAAAGCTCTAAAAGATACGTCTTACACTCTGTTACTATTGTTGCAAAAATCCCTCGAGCAAATGGACCACGATAAGGAATAAAGTTTATCTCCGAACTAAAACTATTTTGCAACTGCTTGATAGATTGCTTTATCTCAGGCAAATGCCTATGTGTAAAAGCCTTATAAACACTTACGTTATTATCCCTCCAACTAAAATGAGTAGTTGAAGTTGGACGAAAACCAGCCCCTGTACTCCCTGTTATTGCATTTACATAAAGCTCTTTATTGAGCATTAAGTGTTTAGCCATTGGAAGTACTCCCAACTGAATAGCTGTGGCAAAACATCCTGGATTTGCTACATATTTAGCACTGCATATGGCTCTTCTATTGAGCTCTGGTAACCCATATAGAAATGGATTTCCTTCAAACTCCAGACGAAAGTCCATGGATAAATCTATTATTTTAAGCGATTCTGGAATTTTATAATGCTCTAAAAATTCTTTCGTATATCCATGAGGTGTACAGCAAAAAAGAACATCTATTGAGTCTAGTAGGATCTTATCCGTAAAAGCTTTTTCACATTCGCCAAGTAAGCCAGTATGTACATCGGATATCAACTTCCCTGCATTACTCGTACTGTGCACAAACTCTAGCTCTACATCAGGATGAATTAACAACAGGCGAATTAATTCACCTGCTGTATAGCCTGCTCCACCTATGATTCCTGCTTTTATCATAACGAATTACTTTTTTTATTTTTTACCTGCTTGTTATGATAAACCTTCAATGGGATGGAGAGAATGTTAGTAAATCCTTTTACATCTTCGGCTGTCCATCCTGTTTGAACCTCTCCATAATCTCCAAAATCTGTTTCTACCAAATCATAAGGAGACTCTACTCCAACCAGCGTATACGTATAAGGCTTCAACTCCAAAATAACTGTTCCTGTAACATTCCGCTGTGAGGAGGCAAGCATAGCCTCTATATCTCTCATAACAGGCTCTAAATATTGAGCTTCATGCAAGAACATACCATACCAATTACCTACCTGCTCCTTCCAATACTGCTGCCACTTGCTCAAAGTGTGTTTCTCTAAAAGTTTGTGAGCAGCTATAATTAAAAGAGGTGCAGCTGCTTCAAAACCAACACGACCTTTAATACCAATAATGGTATCCCCAACATGCATATCTCTACCAATACCATACACCTTAGCTATTTGCTCTACGGCATTAATCGCAGCAATTTTATCGGCAAAGACTTTTCCATTTACTGCAGTTATCTCTCCTTGCTCAAAAGATAGCGTTAGTTTTGAAGGAGTTTGCTGAGTTACCTGCGAAGGATAAGCCTCTTCTGGTAAAGTAAGATTACTCTTTAATGTCTCTTTACCTCCTATTGAAGTTCCCCAAAGCCCTTTATTTATAGAATACTCCAACTTAACGAAATCTGCTTCATAACCATGCTCCTTTAAATAGTTGATCTCGTATTCTCTACTTAAGGTCATGTCTCTGGTTGGAGTGATTATCTCTACTTGAGGAGCTAGAACTGCAAAAGTAAGATCAAAACGAACTTGATCATTTCCAGCTCCCGTACTACCATGAGCAATAGCATCGGCTCCAATTTCATTCGCGTAGTTTGCTATGGCTATGGCTTGAAAAATACGTTCCGAACTTACAGATATAGGGTAGGTTCCATTACGTAAGACATTACCATAAACCATATATTTGATGCTCTTCTCATAGTACTCTTGAGTTACATCTAAAGCTATGTGCTTAGTTACACCTAGTGCATAGGCTCGCTTCTCTATCTCATTTAACTCTTCAGCAGAGAATCCACCCGTATTTGCGATTGCACTATAAACTTCGTAACCTTTTTCTTTTACTAAATACATGGCACAAAAGGAGGTATCTAACCCCCCACTAAAGGCCAAAACTACTTTCTTTTTCATAGCTATAATTTTACTCGTTATTTTTATCCGTTTTTTTCTGAGACGCTGGGTCAAACAACATCGCTGTACAAATGCAATATTTTCGCTCAGTACGCTCCAATATATCGTGATTGCAACATCCCTCACACCCTTTCCAAAAAGCCTCATCGTCTGTTAACTCAGAGAAGGGAACTGGAACATAACCCAACCCTGTATTAATCTTCATAACGGCACCACCGCTCGTTAGTCCAAATATTTTAGCATTTGGCCATCGGAGTCGAGATAGGGTAAATGCTGCTTTCTTTATTCGTCGGGCCAAACCATGCCCTCTAAATTTTTCCACAACAATTAACCCAGAGTTGGCTACATACTGTTTATTTCCCCAACTCTCTATGTAGCAGAAACCCGCAAACTCCTCTCCATGAAGAGCTATAATTGCTTTACCCTCCTTCATTTTCTGTGCTAAGTATTCATGTGTACGTTTTGCTATTCCCGTACCACGAACTTGAGCGGCAGCATCTATGGTATCCAAAATATGGTCTACATAGATTTCATGAGAGGCTTCTGCTACCATAACATCGATTTCGGTAGTTTTTTCCATTATCACTTGTAAAAATTATTGAATATTTGGAATAATCTGAGACAAGAACTCTTTTACTTTTCGATGAATTACTCCCTCTTTTAAGATTAATAAAATCGTATCATCTCCAGCAATCGTTCCTAGTATTGGATTATTCGGATTCTCTACTTCGTAGTTATCTATATCGTATGCCATACTACTCGCATACCCTGGCTTTGTTTTAATAACAGCCATATTCCCTGAAAAATCTAACGAAATAAATCCCGTACTCATCAACATTTCAGAAACATCCATCTCTGTTGTACGTTTGTACATTACATCGTTAGGTAGCACATAGACATATTGTCCATTAATATTAGCAGCTTTAGCTACTTTTAATTGTTTCAAATCACGGGATAGTGTTGCTTGAGTCACATTATACCCTTCTTTGTGTAGCTCTTGTAACATTTCATCTTGCGAACCGATTTCTTGACTCGAAATAATCAATTTTATGGCATCTAGCCTACTTTCTTTATTTTTCATACCTCGTATAAATATTCTACTTAAGTGCAAATATATACATAAATATTTAAATCGGTCGCATTCTTTAAAATATTTATCTCTTTTTTATTTTAGCAAAGGCTATCTACTCACTCTCAATAGATTAATAATAAAATTAAAAAATAGTTGAATAAAATAAAGATATATATTTGCCAGTTCAAAAAATGTAGCTATCTTTGCAACCGCATTCAACAAGGTGCCATAGCTCAGTTGGTAGAGCAAAGGACTGAAAATCCTTGTGTCCCTGGTTCGATTCCTGGTGGCACCAC
>JASLCM010000257.1 GCA_030151845.1 Bacteroides sp. | reverse complement strand
TAGCAACTGCCTGCATATATTCAGCCTCTTGCAACAAAGAGGCATTTTGACTAACCTGAACAAATTGATCGAGAGTAGTCTTTGCTGCTGCATATTTTTTCTGTACAAAAAGAGTTTTAGCCTCTTTAAATAACTCCTCTTTGACCAACGTTCTTTTATTTGTTTGTGCATGGGCCGAAAATATAGAGCACAAGCACAAAAACAAACAAGAAATTTTCATTATAACACGCTTCATAGTTCCTATTTTTATATCTCTGTGTAGTTCTTTTATTAAAAAAATGGCTACTTCTTTTTATTTATATATCGTTCAATTCCTCTCCGGATGGAAGCCAATCCAAAATCTTCTACTCTCAGTTTAGAGATGGGTATAAAATAAAGTTCATCCACATCATCCATTGCCTTAAACTCTGTTGTATGCTCTACTTCACATAGATAAAACAGATCTAGAGTATGAACTAGAAAGTTAGAATAAAGATACTCATTTGGCAGTGAAAAAAGATAGGTAGTTTTTCTTACCACCAAGCCTGTCTCCTCATTAACCTCTCTTACAACAGCCTCTTCCCCTGTTTCAAACTGATCAACAAACCCACCAGGAAGATCTAAAGTTCCCTTTGCAGGTTCATTGCCTCTCTTACATACAAGTATCTCTTTATTATCGTTAACAATGATAGCCACTGTAGCTGCGGAAGGATTGAAATAATATACAAATTTACAATTTCCACAGGATTTGGACTTCTCATTATGCTCAACAAATTGATTACTACCACATTTTGGACAATAAACAAATTTATGCAAAGGATGTTCATTCATCTCTCTTCTGACTTTATAACCTACGACAACTTAACAAAAGTAAATAAAATTAAGAGAAATACCGCTTTATGCAGAAATATTAAAAGTAGATAGGGAGTAAAAGAAAATAAGAGAGCTAGTTTTTTATCAAAACTATATTGTATTTTAGGTTCTTATTTTAGCATATGCAAATTCTCAGAGCGATATATCTTCTCTTCTTTCCTCCTCACTGTATCATTTGTAATACCCCTTTGTTTGAAGGTGAGACTCACTTCTGTATGCATTGCTATGCAAACTTACCTCGGATAGACTACAAGCATCAAGCTCAAGAAGAGTTTACCCAAATCTTTCAAGGAAAAGTGTTAACTTCTATAGGAGTTTCATTCTTACACTATAGCAAGGGTAGTCCATTCAATCAGTTGGTTTACCAGTTCAAGTACAAAGGGAATAAAGAGTTGGCTATCTATTTAGGTGCACTTATGGGCAAAGAACTTAAGTCTTTTTACGAAGACAATCCTATTGATTATATAGTTCCCATCCCTTTACACCCCAAAAGGGCAAAAGAAAGAGGCTACAACCAAAGTGAGCAATTGGCCTTGGGATTTTCTTTAACTACAAAAATACCATTACTTCAAAAAAGCTTAGTAGAAAGAGTCATCTATACCGAAACACAAACCCACAAATCTGCTCTCTCTAGAGAGGCAGAGATGCAACAAGCTTTTAAAGCCCTAAACCTCCCAGAAATAGAAGGAAAGCACTTGTTGCTACTTGATGATGTGCTAACTACAGGATCTACACTAATGGCTTGTGAAGCAGCTATCTTACAAGAAAATAAGGTTACAATAAGTTATGTAACCCTCTTCTTTACTAAATAAAAAGAGAGGAAATTTCCTCTCTTTTTATACCCTCACTCTATTTAACTTCCCAATAATCATCCTCAAGAAGAACCTCTCGAAGCGTTCGTCCTGTTTTCTTCGCTTTAACCTCCTGAATTTGTTGATGGACACATACATCATAACAAGGTGCAACTACATCACGAATTACCCCTAAAGCTATTGGCCCATTTTTTCCATTCATCAAGGCTAGCTTAAGATGCAAGGTGTTATCAAGACAGTGTGCATCATGAACTAAAATGTCAGAAGGTTCTACTCCATCTTCACCTACTTTTACAACTTTGATACCAAAGCCCTCTTGTACCAATCCGTAGGCATTCTCTTCACCAAACAACATAGGTTTCCCATGCTCTAGGTAAATCGCATTTTTAGCTCTTCCTTCACGTGTAGCCACTAAACCTTGGGAGCCATTGTTAAAAATCACACAATTCTGTAATACCTCTACAACTGAGGCCCCTTTATGTTTTGCGGCTGCTTGCAGTACTTTTACTGCATTGGGTGCATCAACATCTACACAACGTGCAAAGAACCGACCTCGGGCCCCAAAAGCTAATTCGGCTGGTCTAAATGGATCCTCTACTGTTCCATACGGGGAAGATTTTGTTACCATTCCACGCGGAGAGGTTGGTGAATATTGTCCTTTTGTTAATCCGTAGATTCTATTATTTAAAAGGATGATGTTTAAGTCTACATTTCTCCTTATAGCATGAATAAAATGGTTACCACCGATGGCTAAAGCATCACCATCACCTGAAATTTGCCAAACGGTTAACTCTGGCTTTGCCACTTTTACTCCTGTTGCGATTGCAGCAGCCCTTCCATGAATGGTATGAAAACCATAAGTTCCCATGTAATAAGGAAGCCTTGAAGAGCATCCTATTCCCGAAATCACTGCTGTTAGATGAGGGGGAACGCCCAACTCTGCCATTGCTCTATGCAAAGAGTTTAGCAATGCATAATCACCACAACCTGGACACCAACGAACCTCTTGGTCGCTCTTATAATCTTTTGGCTTGTATGTTAGTTTATTCATTTTCTTTTCCCTCCATCATTTTAGTGAATTCTTCAACCAGCCGGCCAACATTAAATGGCTGACCCTTAACCCGGTTGAATTGTTTAAAGTCAACTCCTGGTACTTTCGAACGAAGAATTGATGCAAATTGTCCTAAGTTCTGTTCTGCAACAACCACTTTAGGATATTTTCTCAAAATTTCCTCTGTATTTAAAGGCAGTGGATTTATATATTGAAAATGAGCTAGAGCTACCTTCTTTCCTTGCTTTTGCAACTCTTTAAAAGCCATGTAAAGATGGCCAAAGGTCCCTCCCCATCCAACAATTAAAAGATCAGCATCTTCTACATCTCCAAAGACCTCTTGTTTTGGAATCGAGTGAGCAATCTTATCTATCTTTTCTTGCCTTGCATTGACCATTAGCTGGTGGTTATTTGCCTCTGTAGAAATTGCTCCTGTTTTTGCATTCTTCTCTAATCCTCCTAATCGATGCTCAAAACCTTCTGTACCAGGAACAGCCCAATAACGAACCATCGTTTCAGTGTTTCTCTGATAAGGAGTCCACCCCTCTTTCATCTCTGGTGTAACATAAGGAGGTTTTATTTCTGGATAATCGGCAGAATCTGGTATTCTCCAAGCTGCTGAGCCGTTCGCTATATAACCATCTGTCAATAAAATAACAGGGGTCATGTGTTCTAAAGCTATTTTAGCTGCCATAAAAGCCGAATCAAAACAGTTGCTAGGCGATGTTCCTGCTATAACAACAATCGGGCTCTCTCCATTTCTACCATACATCGCTTGTAAAAGATCGGTCTGTTCAGATTTAGTAGGAAGTCCTGTCGAAGGGCCTCCTCGCTGAACATCTATAATAACAAGAGGGAGTTCTGCTATTACTGCTAAATTAATCGCTTCGCTCTTCAAGCAAATCCCTGGACCAGAGGTTGAGGTAACCCCTAAGGCTCCTGCAAAAGAAGCTCCCAAGGCTGTACAACAACCTGCGATCTCATCTTCACATTGCGCTGTTATCACCCCCAAATGTTTTAAACGCGACAGTTCATGCAAGATGTCTGATGCTGGGGTAATTGGGTAAGAACCTAAAAAAAGTTGAATATCTGCTTTTTCAGCTGCTGCAACCAAACCAAAAGCGGTTGCTCGGTTACCTGTAACATCTTTATATATTCCTCTCTTTTGTTGCTCTCTGCTCTCTATGCGATAGGTAGAGACAGACGCATGAATATTATGTCCATAGTTAAAGCCATCTGTAAGCACCTTCACATTAGCTGCGGCTATCTCAGGCTTTTTGCTAAATTTCTTATTGATATGCTCTTTAGCGCTCTCTAAGGGGCGGTTAAACAGCCAACAAGTTAGGCCTAAAGCAAACATATTTTTAGTTCTAAGGATAGCTTTATTATCTAGCCCACTATCCTTAAGACTCTCTTGGCAAAGAGATGTGATTGGAGCGTCTACTACTTGATTTGAAAGCCCTAGCTCCTTAAAGGGGTTATCTGTTTTATATTCTGCTTTTGTTAAGTCTCTCTCTCCAAAAGCATCGCGATCAATTAAGATTACTGAGTGAGGCAATAAAAACTTTACATTTTTCTTTAATGCTGCAGGATTCATTGCAACCAAAACATCACATTTATCGCCAGAGGTATATACTTTGGAGGAACCCACATGCACTTGAAATCCAGAGACCCCACTTACAGTTCCTTGTGGAGCCCTAATCTCAGCAGGGTAGTCTGGAAATGTTGCAATGTCATTTCCCAGCACTGCGGAGACATTAGAGAAAATAGTTCCAGCCAGCTGCATTCCATCTCCAGAATCACCAGCAAACCTAACTACGACTTGCTCCAGCTCCTTGATACACATTTCGTCTGTCATATTTTCATAGTTTAAAAGTTAAAGTTAGGTAATTACTTTTTATTCTTACCTATAAACAAATATCGCAAACCTAGCCCACTAAACAAAATGTTTTGCAGGAATATATCGGCTTCTTTTTCACTCATTTTGAGACTCAAACAAAGGAGTTATTGCTTATGAATAATAGTATATATTCACATTAAAAGATCATTTCACTCATTTTGCAATCATTTCGTATTGTGTTCTATCTAGAATAACTTATCTTTGTAGCTCAAATGGAGGTCTTGTAGTTCAATGGATAGAATAGAAGTTTCCTAAACTTTAGATCCGGGTTCGATTCCCGGC
>JASLCM010000048.1 GCA_030151845.1 Bacteroides sp. | reverse complement strand
AGATTTAACAACTTCTTCTGACGAAAGAAAGCAGATGATTTTAGATATGTCGAGGGATATTCCATTTTTTATTAACTCAATTATGGATTCCATAAACAAAAGTAAATCCTCAATAAACCTGTAAATAACTAGGTAGTCATTGGTTTTAATCCCTTCACTTAACTCGCAGCTTGATCCATTGCAGCCGTTAAGTGTTCAACGATTTGTGCCTCCTCGTTGTGTCCATTCGTGGCCAAACGGAGAAGGGGGAGTCCAATTTTTTCTAAAATCCGATTCTTCTTTCTGTCTCGCTCTTGCTGTAAATCGCTCTCATGAAAAGAGACCCCATCCACCTCAATGGCAAGGAGAGGAGACTTATCTATTTTGCTGTAAAGTAGAAAATCGAGTCGGGAGTTGTTCAACATGAAGCGAATTTCCTCCTCCGTAAAAAGAGAGAAATCGAGAATAAGATCTCGGAGTCTGTATTCCCTTACAAAGGAGACCGATGAAAAAGCAGGATTCTCCTTTACCACACGGTCGGTAAGTAGTTTGTGCATAATAACCTCGGCAGGAGAGCCCTCAATGCGTTTATTCGTCGACAAGAAAGCTTGAAAAGAGTTGTTGTACTCCTTGTAGAGGAGGTCAAAAACCGAGCAGATCTTTCCCTCCACAACAGTATCTTTCCAGTTGGTTGTATACCCAATGTAACGAATTAAATCGCCTAAGTTAGACCCATGAGGAAGCTTCATCGACTTTGGCTTTACAAGAACAAACTCTTTTACCGCTCTCGATACCGCCACATTAATGAGGTTGGGGTCATCCATGAACGGCACAATTTCACTCTTAACCGTGTTGAATATAATTACCTCTTTTTCTCGTCCCTGAAACTTATGTATTGTATCGGCTTCAACCTCTTCGGGCAGATGCTCTTGCAATAAATTGGCATGGTTTCGGTAGGGAGCAATAACCCCCACTTGCTCAAAATCTTTCGCATAATTCTCCCTAATGTAGAGGTCGGTCTCATCCACCTGTCGCTGATTGGCATTCAATCTCTCCCCACCAATTTGCGTCTCAATGACGCGAAAAGGATTGCCTTCTCCCTGCGTCATAATGGATAGCTTATCGCTGTAATACTTCTTGTTGCAAAAGCCAATAATGCTTGGGTGACACCTGTAATGCTCCCTCAGTAGAATTGTGGGTAGCTTGTCACCATACAAAGCCTTTAAAGAGGAGAGAATGTTGTGCTTCGCATAGTTGTAGGCACCCTCAATCTCATTCTCTTGCAGGAGCTGGTTGGCTATCTCTTCGCTCTCTTTCTCCACAATGTGTGTAAGCTGCATGCTATCGCCCACAACAACCGCATTTCGAGCACAAGAGAAACAAACGGCCGACTGTATGCTATCTACTTGTGAGGCTTCATCGATAATGAGGTAATCAAAAAGGAAACCTCTTGGAATACTGGTGTGTAGGGAGAGGGTAGAGCTTAAAACAACAGGATAACGAACCACAAACTCATCAAATCTTCGCTTGTAATCTTGCATCGTAAAAAGGGAAGCGTCCAACTGCTTATACCTCTTGTAGAGCTGAGCCTCTAAAATCTTTTTAGATTCGTCCACCAAACGTTTTAAGTTTTTCTCTCCTCGGTTAACCGCAAGCCATCGGTTGAGATAGGCCTTTCGTTTCTCTATTTTGGAGAGATAAAGTTCATAGAACTTATGATTGGCATAGACGTGAAGCTGCTCCCGATATCTCTTTAAAAGCGTCTTATCCGAGAGACCAAACTGTAAGAGTAGCTGTATTCTCTTTCCTACCGATAACTCCTTTTCAAAGTCGATCCGCTCCAGTAAATTCATCAGTTGAAGTGCCTTTTTAGGAGAACGAAGGAGTCTAAATTTACGATCGAGTGCTAGCTTGAGATGCCTATTGAAAGGTTGTTCCTTTTGAAGATGGAGAAACTCCACCTCCGCATCTGCCAGCTTTGCTTGGAGTTGAGCCAACTCATTTTGGTGCTGAAAAGAGAGGGTTAGTAGGGAATTTAGGAGCTTAACACTTTTTCTAGCCTTAGCTAACTTCCGAGAAGAGAGCCTAGCAGTTCGTCGGTTTACTGGCTCTTTCTGCCCTGCAAAAAAAGAGGTCCTGTTACTGTTGTTTCCCAAGGTAGCCACAACCTCACCGTAACCATACCGTTCCAGTTTTTCACGAATGTTAAAAACCGCCGCATTGTTGTTGGAGACCACAGCTACTGTCTTCCCTTGATCCATTAAATTGGCCAAAAGATTAAGAATGGTTTGTGTTTTTCCCGTTCCTGGCGGACCCTCAATTACCGTTATGTTACTCTTCATGCTACTTTCTACGGCCAACTTCTGACTCTCATTGCAGCCAAAAGGGTAGATGAGAGGGGGTTCAACCAATCGGTTTTTGGGAGCTGCTCCATCCAAATAGCTCGATAGTACCGATCTGGTCTCTAAAAGATCGATGTCGTTCAACGCATCTTGTAAAATGAGTGTACCAATTTGTCCAGGTTTCTCGTTTTGCCTTAAGATTCCTTGAAAATAGCCTATAACAGCCTTTGCCCGAGTCGTATCCTCCTTTACTTTGCAAATCTCAATGCTCGAATCGTTCTTTACAGGGTAGGACTTTCTACCTTTTGCCCTAAATACCAGGTAAGGCGTGTAATAATCTACCGTGTCGTAGTCCTTTAGCAACCTGCCTTTGCGATAAATGCGAACTCCCTTCTCGCTAGAACGTAGCGAGTAGGTCTTCACGCGGTCGAGCTTGTAAAAGTAACTTTTTCCGGAGGCAAAGGTTACCCGATAGCTGTTTTTGCAGCGACCAATGGCTGTAACCTCTCTACTGTATTTAAACTCGGAAGATCTCCTGTTTTTTATAAAAACTAAGAATGGACGTTTCATAACTACACTAATCTGCCCACAAACTTACAAATTAAATC
>JASLCM010000223.1 GCA_030151845.1 Bacteroides sp. | reverse complement strand
AATAATAGCTGCAGGAATGGCATCTGTATCCACAACACGCACACCTGGTGCTACAAAGAGGGTGCCCGCTCCACCTACCATGAGGAGTCTTTTTACTTGAGCAGCTTTTGCCTCTTCTACAATTTGTGGATAAACCTCCAGTGTCTCTTTATAGATGTTGGGGTTGGTCCAGCCAGGATTGTAGGCACTAATAATCGCATCGGTTCCTTGAGCCAAACGTTGTAAAACCCCTTTTTCAGAAATATCGGCCTCTATAACCTTTAAATTGGGATTTGTTTCCTTTATTTTCGATGCATCTCTAACAATAGCTGTAACTTGGATCTCTCTGTTTAATGCCTCTTTTAAAAGAGCACCACCCACAAAACCACTTGCTCCAATAAGTATAATCTTTTTCATATCTTTTATTTTAAATGTTTACTGCAAATATAAGTGAAGCAAGAGTGCATTGAATGATCCATTTATGCAGAAAGATGGTAAGGCTAGTTCTCTTGCAGAGAAGATTTGAACTGCAGAGGCGTTTGCTTGGTATGTTTCTTGAAGTATTTATTGAAATTGGTAGGCTCATCAAAACCTAGCGAAAAGCCAATCTCTTTAACCGATTTGTCGCTGTAGGAGAGGAAGCGCTTGGCCTCTAAGATGAGGCGTGAGTCGATATACTGTTTGGGAGTTTTTCCTATAGCCTCTAAAATACGTTGATTGAGTTGTCTCTCTCCCACGAGAAGGAGGTTGGCGTAAAAAGAAACAGTTCGTTCCTCTCTGTAATGTTTTTCCACTGCATTTACAAAACCCCTAATCTCTTGCAATCCTTTTGACTCTTGATGTTGAGTACTTGCTCTTTCCATTTCAAAGAGTAGGATGCGAAGGTAGCTACGTGCAATATAGGCTTGATAATTGTCTTTGGGCTTGTTTAGCTCCTCTTGAAGGGCGGTAATTAATTGCTTGATGAGAGAGTTTGAGAGCCTGATGCCCCTGTTTTGAGTAAGCGGACTTAGAATTTCGGAGGTATAGAGGAAGTTGGTATCTGTCTCTGATTCTGCAAAGAATGCGGGGGTAAATAGAATGATAAACCCAGCATAGCTAGATGTTGTATCAAACTGGCACACCTGTCCGCAGGTAAGTAAGAATAACTCTCCTTGGCGAAGTATTACCTTTTGAAAGTCTACCAGAAGTGTCATCTCTCCATGTGTGATCCAAACTAACTGATAAAAAGAGGTCTGATGAGGCTTACCCAATAGGTGAGGAGCCTTTTTTATGAAGGAAAGATCTTTAATCTCCACCTCTAAGGGTAACTGCTTGAAATCATACGTTTTTATTCTATTCATAAGTGCAATATAAAATCTTCTATCTACTCGGTCAAAATAAAAGCAGACTTTTAAGTTTCAAACCCATCAATTCTTCCCCCCCCAAAAAAAAGAACCACTCCTTTTGTGAGTGGTTCTCCCTTTCTGAAAATGAACTTACGATACTGCCCATACCGTAGAAGTTTCGTCTTTCCTGGTGCAATATCGATCGCACTGCAGGCAGAGGTCGTACCCCAACAAGGTTCCCACGATGAAGTCCTCTTCGGGAGAGAGCTCGTTTAGGGGTACTTTGATGATTCGCTTCATCACCTCAACGCATTGAGGATGACCGAAAAATAGGTTGATCTTAGTTGGTGTAACCTCTTGAATGTAGTAGGAGATGCCTTGTCCTTTTAACCGTTGGGTTACAAACGATAGGTACTTCCTACTTAGCGTATATAGAACCATTCTGCGAACTCCTTTCTTATATTCATAAACATGGCTAAGGAAGATGCGGACTTCGGCAGGTAGGGGTTCTGCAATTAACTTCTCCATGGCATTAAGCGAATGTGGCTTGAAGGTTTTTTACCCAAGCGTCAATTCTAGCTTCTGTAAGTTCACTCTCATTATCTTCGTCTAAAAGCAATCCTACCAAAGAGTCGCCAACGAGTGCTTGTGAATCGTCGAAGGTATATCCATCGGTAGATACGGCTCCCACAAAGGTACACCCACTGTTTGATAGCTCTTGATAGAGTGTGCCCACTGCATCGCAAAAGGTATCGGAGTAGGAGCTAGCGTCTCCGCACCCAAAGAGGGCTATTTTATGGTTGGAGAGATCGAGTTGTTTAATCTCCTCTATCGCTTCATACCAATCGTCTTGCATCTCTCCATCTCCCCAAGTAGAGGTGCCTAGGAGTAAAAGATCATAACTTAGAAACTCCTCTGGCTTAAAAAGAGAGATCTCTTTGATGGAGGAGGAGTCTACCTCCAGTTTCTTACCCAACTCTTTGGCAATACCTTCTGTAGTTCCTGTGGTTGAACCGTAGTAAATTCCTATCTTTTTCATAATCGATTTGCTTTGAATTTGTTACAGAACAAATGTAGGCAGTAGACTCCTCTTTTTCAATACCTAAATGGGGTGATTTTAAGCGCTTTTACTACCTAAAAAGGGGGTTGCTGCCACGCTCTTTGATCAGAGCAGAGGAGGATGAAGGGATTTCAGTGAATAGGCTCTATCGTTTTGCTGAAAAGTTCTACGCCTTTTACTGAATTGCTCCAAGCCGATGGAGCGAGTAAAACAACCTATCCATATGCCTGCTTTTTTATTCAGAAAGAGGGGGTAATAGAGCCTGCATCGTACAGTTTCGAATGGATGGGGGAATGGCTATGGAGGAGAGAGATTTTAGTCCATTTGTTATTAAGTGCCTCGTTTCTTTGAGCAACTCAGCAAAAAAGAATACCTTTACTTTGATTCAAAGAGGATAGGTGCAATTCCTTACCGGTGGTATAGTCCACAACTTCTAGTGATAGAACTGATATGGTGTAACTCCATAACCGACGGTTAAAGTCCGGATGGTATTCGAATCTGAGCTGTATACTTCCTGAATGTTCCCATTCAGAGGAGGTATGTTCCCTTTTGCATATCATTTCTCCTCTTGCTAATTTTTAATTATTAATTGTTTTTATGAGACCAAGTAATTTAATCTCTGTAGCCGCAGAGAGTAGAATTAAGTCGGCTATTCAAGCATTGCAAGAAGGTAGAGGTATTTTGTTAGTAGATGATGAAGACCGAGAAAACGAGGGAGACATCATCTTTCCAACTGCCAATCTTACTCCTCAAAATGTTGCTTTACTCATTAGAGCCTGTAGCGGTATTATCTGTTTGTGTTTAAAACCAGAAAAGTGTAGGGAGCTAAAACTTCCACAAATGGTAAAAGAGAACACCTGTGTTAATCGTACCGCCTTTACCGTATCGATAGAGGCAAAAGAGGGAGTAACAACGGGTGTTTCTGCCAAAGATCGGTGCCATACAATTCTTACAGCCGCACGAGAGGGAGCAAAACCAGAAGATTTGGTTCACCCCGGACATGTTTTTCCTCTAGAGGCAAAAGAAGGGGGCGTTTTAGAGAGGAGAGGGCATACCGAAGGGAGCATAGACATTGTTTCACTTGCTGGTTTGGGCGACTCTGCTGTACTTTGTGAGCTAACAAACGACGATGGAACAATGGCTCGGATGCCCGAGATTCTAGCTTTCGGTAAAAAGCACCATATGCCTGTACTCACCATAGAAGACCTTGTTTGTTATCGAGAAGCTGTAGAACAGCATTAGGCGTGTGGGCAGCTCTTTCTGGAATTTTCACCTGGTAAATAGCTTTAAACTCCGTAAATAAGCGGGGCTATCTGCCTTGTGATCTCCTTTTTAAGAGGCATAAAAAACCCTTAGTCGCGGGAACTAATTGGCGAC
>JASLCM010000201.1 GCA_030151845.1 Bacteroides sp. | reverse complement strand
GGGGTATACTGGACATTTTTTTTGGAGAATAATACTTCCTTGATCATACTCTTCATTCACATAGTGTATAGTGATTCCACTCTCTGTCTCTTTTGAAGTTAATACAGCTTGGTGTACAAAATCTCCATACATTCCTTTCCCTCCAAACTTAGGTAAAAGAGCTGGGTGTATATTTATAATTCTGTTGGTATAATTATCAATTAGTGATTTTGGTACTTTTAGAAGAAAGCCTGCTAAAACTATAAAATCGATATGGAGCTCTGAAAGTAAATGAATTATATTTTTACCCGATTCCCACTCTTTTTTATTGAAAACATAGGATTTAACCCCTAAATTCGCTGCTCTTTGAAGCACAAATGCATCTTTTTTATTGGAAATAACTGCTTTTACAGTTCCTATTTCTTTGTTTCTTAGGTGTTTGATTATTTTTTCAGCATTACTACCCGACCCTGATGCTAAAATTGCTATATTAATTGCCATAAATAGATAATTTAATGCACAGAAATGTAAAATATGTGCAAAAAGAAGCATTTATTTCTCTAAAAGTTTGTTTAGGACAATAAATATTTATTCCTTTGCTCCGCAAATTTAAAGAAATAAAACTAATTATTAATTTAAAACTTAAAGTTATGTCTGAAATTGCATCAAGAGTTAAAGCTATAATCGTCGATAAGTTAGGCGTAGAAGAATCAGAAGTTACAAACGAAGCAAGCTTCACTAATGATTTAGGAGCTGACTCTCTTGACACTGTAGAACTTATTATGGAATTTGAAAAAGAGTTCGGCATCTCAATTCCAGATGATCAAGCTGAGAAGATTGGTACTGTAGGTGATGCTGTATCTTATATCGAAGAACACGCTAAGTAATCATATTTTTTAATATGGAATTGAAAAGAGTCGTAGTAACAGGTCTAGGTGCACTTACTCCTGTAGGAAACAATGTTCAAGATTTTTGGACTAATATCCTAAAAGGAGTAAGTGGATCTGGGCCTATTACTTATTTTGACGCATCAAATTTTAAAACCCAATTTGCTTGCGAAGTAAAAGACTTTGATGCCAACGAAATCATAGGGAGAAAAGAGGCCAGAAGAATGGACCTTTATACTCAATATGCTTTAGCCGTAGCAAAAGAAGCAGTTTCTGATTCCAAGTTAGATTTAGAAAAAGAAGATTTAACAAAAATCGGAGTTGTTTTTGGTGCAGGAATCGGTGGTATTCATACTTTTGAAGAAGAGGTTGGTTATTATGCAAAGAATGAGGATAAAGGACCAAGGTTTAATCCTTTCTTTATCCCTAAAATGATAGCTGATATAGCCGCTGGACAAATATCTATTCACTTTGGTTTTCATGGCCCCAATTACTCTACATGTTCAGCATGTGCCACATCAACAAATGCAATAGCTGATGCTTTTAACTTAATTAGATTAGGAAAAGCAAATGTAATTGTATCTGGTGGTTCAGAAGCTGCAATTTCTGCAGCAGGTGTAGGTGGTTTCAATGCCATGCATGCATTATCAACACGCAATGATGATCCTTTAACTGCTTCACGTCCATTTAGTGCAAGTCGTGACGGCTTTGTTATGGGTGAAGGCGGTGGATGTCTTATTCTTGAAGAGCTAGAACATGCACAAGAAAGAGGTGCAACAATCTATGCTGAGGTTGTAGGTATGGGAATGTCTGCAGATGCATATCACTTAACAGCATCACATCCTGATGGACTAGGTGCTAAATTAGTAATGAGAAATGCATTAGAAGACGCGGGCTTGAATCCTGAAGATGTTGATTATATCAACGTACACGGAACTTCTACACCAGTAGGTGATATATCAGAAGCCAAAGCTATTTTAGATGTCTTTAAAGATCATGCTTATGAATTAAATATTAGTTCAACAAAGTCAATGACTGGACATTTATTAGGTGCTGCAGGTGCTGTTGAGGCTATAGCGTGTATTCTATCTATACAGAACAGTATTGTTCCTCCAACAATAAACTTCAATGAAGAAGATAAAGATGAGGAAATAGATTATCGCTTAAACTTTACATTCAATAAACCTCAAGAGAGAGAAGTGAATGTAGCAATGTCTAATACATTTGGCTTTGGTGGACATAATGCATGTGTTGTATTCAAAAAATACGCAAAATAACCTTGTTTTGTAGAAATATACTTGATAAGATAAGACTCTATTTTATACGTAATAAAAGAGAGTCTTATCTTTCTTTTTATAAAGTATTAGGTTTTTATCCTAGTAAAATAGATCTTTATCAACAAGCACTACTCCATAAATCTTATATTAATCAAAGTGATGATGAATTACCTTTTGATAATGAGCGCTTGGAATTCTTAGGAGACGCTATATTAGATGCTGTTGTGGGTGATTTACTATACACTAAATACCCAACTAAAAAAGAGGGGTTTTTAACAGAGACTCGATCTAAGATAGTAAAAAGAGATACATTGAATAAAATAGCTTTAGAGCTTGGGTTAGATAAGATGGTTAAATGTAACTCACACTCCTCCTCGCATAACAATTATTTGTATGGGAATGCTTTTGAAGCTCTGATAGGTGCTATTTATTTAGATAAAGGATACCGTTGTTGTAAAAACTATATCGAACACCAGATCATAGGAAATTATATCAACCTTGAAGAATTGGCTAAAAAAGAGGTTAATTTTAAATCATCGCTTATTGAGTGGAGTCAAAAAAATAAGTTTGCACTCAGCTTTGAGTTGATAAAAGAGGGAGTAGATGAGAATCACAATCCTATTTTTAGTACAGAGGTCTTAATAAACAAAGTTTCAGCAGGAAGTGGTGTTGGTTATTCAAAGAAAGAATCTCAACAAAAAAGTGCAAAGATGGCGCTGTCTAAAATTAAAAATAAGGATTTTTTAAATGAATTATTGGTTACTGATGATAGTTTGACTTCAGAAGAGTCCGAATTAGCCAAAACAGACCCCCATCTTTCTACCTTGGAGGACTAAATCATGTTCTTCTGTAACTAGGTTTAATTTCCCTGCAACCTCTGAGAGTGGAATAGAGGTTATCTTATTTCCATGAAGAGCTACCATTTTTCCAAAATCACCATTTGCTATTAATTCTGTAGCATGTCCTCCCATTCGGGTGGCTAAATTTCTATCAAAAGGAGTTGGAGAACCTCCGCGTTGAATGTATCCAAGAACTGTCTCTCTAGTCTCGAAACCTGTTTCATACTCTATTTCTTGTGCGATATAGTTGGCTGCACTTTTGTTATCCACTGTTTTAATACCTTCAGCAACAACTACAATTGAGTAAGGCTTACCTTTTTTTAGGTCAGTTATTATAGACTCACCAATATTTTTAATTGAGTAAGGAATTTCTGGAACAAGTATGACGTCACTTCCACCAGCCATCCCAGAATAGAGTGCAATCCATCCTGCTTTATGTCCCATAACCTCTACGACCATCACTCGTTTGTGGGAACTAGCAGTAGAGTGTAGCCTATCTATAGCATCTGAAGCAATGGTTACTGCAGAATCAAATCCAAAAGAGATGTCTGTACCCCATATATCATTGTCTATTGTTTTAGGTATAGATACAACATTTATACCCATCTCTGCTATCTTATTTGCAGTTTTTTGTGTTCCATTCCCCCCAATACAAACCAAGCACTCAATGCCTAGTTCTTCAATATTTCTTTTAATGATTTCAGGTTTTTTACTTCCAGCTCTTAAGTCTTTTTTTCTAAAAGGCTTTTCTCTAGAAGTCCCAAGAACTGTACCACCTGCATATAAAAGACCACTCATGGATTTATCCGTTAAAATCTCAAAGTCTTTATTAAGCAAACCTTGAAAACCACTGTGGATACCTAAAACTTCAAAACCATAATGATTAATGGCTGTTTTGCATACACCACGAATGGTTGCATTGATTCCAGGGCAATCTCCACCTGATGTTAGAATACCAATTTTCATGTTCTTTTTCTTTTATGATATTTCACTATGTATCACCTTGTAAAGATATAAAAAAAGGCAAAAAGGTAGATATAAACCATAAATAAGATTACTTTTGCTTTTTAATGTAAATAGGTAATAGCTCATAATGAATATAACAAAAATAATAAGTAAAGCTTTTCTACCAAGGTTAAAAAGTATTGAGTTGTTTGGTGAGTGTCCTGGAAAAATACAAGAAAAAGTATTTTTTCGCCTTTTAAGAGATGCTCAAAATACGGAATGGGGGAAGAAGTATGACTATCAATCTATAAAAAACTACGAAGATTATAAAAAGAGAGTCCCTATTCAAACCTATGAAGAGGTAAAGCCTTATGTAGAAAGAATACGTGCTGGAGAGCAAAATTTGCTATGGCATTCAGATATTCGAATGTTTGCTAAATCTTCTGGAACAACCAACGATAAAAGTAAATTCCTACCTGTAAGTAAGGAGTCGCTTAAGGATATACATTACAAAGGAGGGCAAGATGCAGTTACTTTGTATTTTAATATGAATCCGAATAGTAAGTTTTTTTCTGGTAAAGGTTTAATTTTAGGAGGTAGCCATAGCCCTAATTTAAGCTCGAATAAGAGTTTAGTAGGTGATTTATCTGCTATTTTGATAGAAAACATTAACCCGTTGGTAAACCTTGTACGTGTTCCTTCCAAGAAAATAGCTTTGATGGATGAATGGGAGGCTAAAATAGAGGCTATAGCTAATGATACGATACATAAAAATGTGACAAACCTTTCAGGGGTTCCCTCTTGGTTTTTAGTATTGATAAAACACATTTTAGAAAAAACAGGTAAAACTTACTTAGAAGAGGTATGGCCCAATTTGGAGGTGTTTTTTCATGGAGGTGTAGCTTTTACCCCCTATAGAGAACAGTACAACCAAGTAATCCGTAAATCAGATATGAGGTATGTAGAGACCTATAATGCATCAGAAGGATATTTTGGTACGCAAAACGATTTGAATGACCCTTCGATGCTTCTCATGATTGATTATGGTATATTTTATGAGTTTATTCCTCTAGAAGAAGTCGGAAAAGAGAATCCTAAAGTGTATTCTTTAACAGAAGTGGAGCTCAATAAAAACTATGCTTTAGTCATATCAACATCTTCTGGTTTATGGAGGTATATGATTGGTGATACTGTGAAGTTTACTAGTGCCAATCCTTATAAATTTATCATAACTGGAAGAACCAAACACTTTATTAATGCGTTTGGAGAAGAGCTTATTGTGGATAATGCAGAAAAAGGACTAGCTAAAGCATGTGCTGTAACAGGAGCTCAAGTTGCAGAATATTCTGCTGCTCCTGTTTTTATGGATGAAAATGCTAAATGTAGGCATCAATGGTTAATTGAGTTTGCTAAAGAACCTGATTCTTTTGAAAAGTTTGCGGCTGTACTAGATGAAACCTTAAAAGAATTAAATTCAGATTACGAAGCAAAACGTTGGAAAAATATAGCATTGCAACCACTTGAACTCATTGTAGCAAGAGAGAATTTATTTCATGATTGGCTTGCAAAAAAAGGAAAGCTAGGAGGTCAACACAAAGTTCCAAGGTTAGCAAATAATAGAAACTATATTGATGAAATGTTATCATTAAATAGGTAAATGCTATTATCCTATTGGAACTGGATTAAAAAAGTTCTGATTTATTCTGTAATTATTATCTTTGTATTGATTAAATTTTACTTAGCATGATGAAAGACAAACTAAATATATACAATACTTTAAGTAGAAAAAAAGAGCTCTTTGTACCAATACAATCACCTCATGTAGGAATGTATGTATGTGGACCAAC
>JASLCM010000272.1 GCA_030151845.1 Bacteroides sp. | reverse complement strand
TCTTTGATAAACTTCACACGTTTGGCATGAAGAAAAGCTTGAATGCAGAAGCTCCAATCTTCACAATCGTTGTAGTTCTTTGGAAAATGAACTCCGTATTCTTGGATTAAATCGGTACGAAAAACCTTATTCCATACTGCTCCATGTTGTTCTTGAGAGAATATTTTCTGGACACAAACCAAGGGGTCTTCTGCCACCTCGTGAAAGACAAGCTCTGTCGACTCTCCCTCCCAGTCTCTCCTTCCAAACCAAGCGATATCTACCGAATCCCTCTCCATCGAAGAGAGCACAGTTTGATAGGTCTCTTTGTTTATCCAATCATCGCTATCTACAAAAGAGAGGTATTTGTATTTAACATGAGAGAGTCCCACTTGTCGGGCTACGCTCACTCCTTCATTTTTCTTATGAATCACCTCAATGCTATCGGGATACTGTTTGGCATACCAATTGCAGATTTCGGGAGATTCATCGGTGCTTCCATCGTTCACCAAAATAAGCTGAAGCTTATTAACCTTCTGAACTAAAACACTCTCTAAACATCTTTTTAAATATCTTCCTGCATTATAAATGGGAACAATTACAGAGATATTTTTCTCACTATTACTACTCATTAACTCGTTTTACTCTTAATTCTACGTTTCTACTCTTTTTTACTATACTCCTTGAGGTGATGCAAAGAGCTCCCTATGGCTTTGGGAATCTTCACAACCAACTTTAAGGAAAGGGTCTCTTTGATGATGCTTAAAAAAGGGCGAAGTAAACTTCTTCTGTTCAAAAAGAGTGCATAAAAAAACCCCTTTAGTGCACGGAAGCCCCCTCTAGCATAGGCTATTTGTCGGACTCCCAACTTTTCAAAATGCTTTCCAATCTCCACATCGTGAAGAGATTGTTTATAGTCTCTCTGGAGAGATTCGTAATAGAGAACACCTCCTGGATGTCTCCTATATACAGATAGATTATCGGACATGCCCCTAATTTTTCCCTCTTCGGCACAGCTCATAAAAAGAACAATGTCGTGAAAGAGAAAATTGGGGTTATGTATGGCCTCTTGAAACCGCTCACTTTGTACCAAGCTTGTTCTAAAAACAGTAGAGGCTGTTGGTATGATCCAGTTATCATAGATTTCAACGCCCGAGTAAGCTCGATCTTCTATCGGAGCAAAACCTCGCTCTTCGTTGCTCCCTTCCCACTTCTCCCTGGCATTGTGAAAGCAGAGCGTATACTCGGGATTAGCCTCTAGAAAGTCTACCTGCTTTTGAAGTTTATGAGGATCTGTCCAGTAGTCGTCTCCCTCACAAAGAGCAATGTATTTTCCTTTTACACGAGAGAACTGATAGGTTAACCAAATGCTAACTCCTTGTGAATATTGGTTCTCTTTCTGGTAAATTGGTTTGATCAAATGAGGATACCTATCGGCATACCTCTGAATAAGGCGTGCCGACTCATCGGTCGATGCATCGTCATGGATTAGCACTTCGAAAGGGAAGTTGGTTTCCTGCATCACAAACCCTTTTAAGGCATCTTCTATGAATGGTTCATGGTTAAACACATCACAAACTACACTCACCAATGGACACGGCTTACTCATAGTCCTCCTTTCTACCCCATAGTTTAGCAAAGGGCTCCTCTTTCATCTCTTTGTAAAAGTCTTGAAGAGCAGCAAGATAACTGTACTCCTGCTTGTAGCCAAGAGCTTGTACGGTTTTGGTGATATCGAGCTTTGCTTTCAAAGCATTTGGCTTTGTAGGGTCATACTTTATTTCCGAAGGGGCATTGGCTGGAGAGAAGACCGCTACAATTCCTCTTATCTGCTCCTCCAAGGAGACCCCTTTTTCATTCCCTACATTATAGATTCCACTAGGGGCATCCATGCTGAAACAGCGAAAGACCACTTGCGTAAAATCTTTAATGTAAACCATCTCTTTGGACCGAGTAGGATCGCCCCACAGGGTGATAGGCTCTCCTTGAATGGCTTTATCAATTAAGATGCGATAGGGCATCTTTTTATGCACACCATCTCCATAGTGATAGGGATTGGGATGGTATTGATAAATGGTAAAAAAGCGCAAAACATAATAGTCCAGAGAATAAGTGGCACTATAATGCGCTATTAAATCTACTGCTGCGTTCTTTGCAAGGGTATAAACGGAGTGATCTCCTGTTTTTGGAAAGCTACGCGGTGCATCGGCCTCCATCTCTTGGTCGGTATTATGTAGGTAGTAAAGATCGAATGGGGTTTGTGGAAAAACAATACGCTTTGCCCCTGTTCGAACCATATAATCCAATACATTTTTAGTACCTAGAACGATGGAGGAGAGCAAGCCTGTGGCATTGTATGCATACCGAGAGGGTAAAGCTCCTGCAAAATGAGCCACCCCATAAACCTCCTCTTGAGGGAGCTTATGGAATGCTTCAGGATTTTCAATATCTACCGAATAGTAGGTTGCCCCTATTCCTTCAAAAAAACAGTTGTCCGATTCTCTCTTGCCAACGGCTATCACTTCAAAGCCGCGATCAATAAGATCTGCCACTACATAGGCGCCTAAGTTTCCTGTTGCTCCAAAAACAACGATTCTTTTTTTCATCATCCAATAACAGTTTCTATATCTCGTTTCACGAGTATGCTCTCTTGATAGGGGTGAATCTTAGCCAATCGCTCTTTCCCCCAGAAACAAGCCAAATGTCCATTTACAAAGTCATTACCTGTAAGCTGTGAAAACCCAACTCCTGCGGAGAAGCGAGGGTTAACATCGATGAGGTAATAACAGTTATCGTCATAAATAAATTCCATATTTACACAACCATTCACATTTAACTTTCGTGCAATGCAAAGGGTTAATGCTTTCAGCTCTTCCGAATTGGATAACTGTACCGTTAGTCCAGCGCCATTACTGGTTCGTAAAAGCTCCCTGCGAGGTACAAGTACCACCTCATCACTCCACGCCTGGCGCAACACATCTACGGTGTAAATATGGTTATCGTCTTTTATCTCTTGAATGAGGTAGTTCTTCTTATGAAGAATAAGCTCCAATACCTCTGGTTTCTCTACTCTTACCACTCCCTCACTACTCCTTCCGTTGCAGGGTTTAGCAAAGTAAGGAAAGTCTTTAAACTGGCTTAGAGTCAACTTCGCCTCACTGTGGTAAGATGGAATGGCCGGAAAATGCTCACGCTCTAAAAACTGAAACAGTTTGAACTTGTTGCGCGCAATGGCTATTGTTTCCGAATCGGATATGCATAGTGTTGCTCCTGAATTTTTGAAACAATCCCGATTAGCTACTAGAGCATCAACCTCTACATCGGTAAGTGGGATAACAAAATCGACCAACTCCTTCTTCACCACTTCTAGTAAAAAAGGGATGTACGCTTTACTTGTAGCGAAAGGTGCCCGATAAAAGTTATCGCAGAGTGTTGTTTCATAATGCCACTCTCCTGGGTAAATATCACATCCTATCACCCGATGCCCCCTTTTCTTCAAAGCGGTAATCACACATTGGCCAGACATCGAACCGATAGCTGTAACTAATATATTCATTCTATTTCGTTGACTTTTGTAAAAATTCATGGTGTGTCCACTTCCCCCTTACTTTATAAATCCCTTTTTCCTCAAATACTGCATAGACAGGTGGGAAATAAGAGATAAAGAGCGGTGAAAGTGTTAAAGTATAAGCGCCTACCTTATCAAAAATAAAGAGGTCGCCCACTCCTACCTCACCCTCTTCTGTAAAAAAACGATCGCGCTCTAAACAGGTAAATCCTGTTAGCTGTACTGCGCTAAAACGCTTCGAGGAGTCTCCTTTTACTTGTGTGTAGAAGTATTGATGTTTCTGTTTTTGAAAGAAAGGGTCGATATGTATTCTGCTCCCATCCAAAATTGCGATGGGTGAGAAAGCATTCT
>JASLCM010000183.1 GCA_030151845.1 Bacteroides sp. | reverse complement strand
AATAAGGTGAAGCCGAGTTTGGTATCCGATTCCAAGAATTATAACTAGACATTATGGCCATTACCTTTGTATTTTTAACAACCATTTCAAAAGGCTTTAAATAGACATCTAATAAGTCGCGAGAGCCACATTCTACAGAGGCTAAATTTAAGCCACCCAAAGGATTACCATGGGGTCCAAAATGTTTTAACATAGGCTGAATTCCGTGTTCCAAATATCCATTTACTTCAGCAATTGCTAGAGTTCCACTTAGAAAAGGATCCTCTCCATATCCCTCTTCTACTCGTCCCCAGCGCAAATCACGCACTACATCAATACATGGAGCGAGCACTTGCCTTAACCCTTGTGCATGAAGATCACGTGTTGTCATCTTTGAACGTAAATAGGCAAGTTCTGGATTAAATGTACTGCCCAATGCTATATTTTGAGGAAATATTGTAGCACCTTCATGGGCTGCCCCATGCAAGGACTCTCCTACTGTGAAGATAGGTATACCTAATCGCGTTTTTTCTACCATAAACTTTTGGATTTCATTCATAACAAAATGACTACTCGTGCCTGTCAATGGAAATCCATCTACAAATCCCCAAGCAACTCCTCCTTTAGTAACCTCCTCCAACTTCTCATAGTCTAGCTTTTGTCCGTTAAGAACATCCCAAGACATTAGGTGCCGCACTTGAGCGATCTTCTCACGAGTTGTCATCCGACTGAGCAAATCCTTTACACGCTCTTCTGTTGAAAATGTTGAGTTTTGATATATATTTCTCTCTTGTGCAGATAGTGTAATAGATAATATCAAAAAAAGGAAAGAAAAGAGTACTGTTTTACCTGTGTTCATCATTTTGTTATTTTAAGTATAAATCGAATAAAGTCCTTCTACTCTATAGAGTATAGAACTACTACTTTATACTCGCCACAGATGATTTATTAATCTTTTTTAAGCTTTAAGCAAATACTATACTCGTGTAGCATTATCATATTTATTTAATATTTCCAATTATACAAGCATAAATATTTATTTTTATTTAGTAAATAAGATTAAATAATAAAGATACATAAGCCGGTTATACTAATAAACCTTTAACTACCTAGTAAAATCATAAATAAGTCATTTCTAATAGTTATATTTATAAGGAACCAAGTTTTTAAGCATATGAAAATAGATTTTACCGAAAGAATTACTCCCGACTACATTGAAAAACTAGAGGACAATGAGGTTTTTGTTTTTGGCAGTAACTTGCCAGGCTTACACATTGGAGGCTCTGCTAATGTAGCACATAATCGTTGGGGAGCCGTTTGGGGCGAAGGTGTTGGACACCACGGTCAAACGTACGCTATCCCTACTATGCAACAAGGGGGATTAGCCACAATAATACCCTATGTTAACGACTTCATTAACTATGCACAAGAGCATCCTGAGCTCACTTTCCTAGTCACCGAAATTGGATGCGGAATTTCTGGGTTTGAACCTTGTGATATAGCTCCTCTCTTTAAAGAAGCAATGCACCTTCCTAACATTCACCTACCTAAACGTTTTTGGAAGGCTTTCAAAAAAAGAAGCAACTCCAAAAGCTTAGTTCAATAAATACAGAAAAAGACTCTATGCTAAGAGTCGAAAATACATTTTTATGGCAGATATAAATTTAGCAGTCTTAATAGATGCTGATAATGTTCCCTATTCTAATATTAGAGGAATTATGAAGGAAATCACTAAGAGTGGTACTCCTACTATAAAGCGAATCTATGGAGACTTTACCAATCAAAGATTAAATGGATGGAAAGAAGTTCTATTAGAGAACGCAATTACTCCCATTCAACAATATGCATACACTACAGGGAAAAATGCAACCGACTCAGCATTAATTATTGATGCTATGGACATCTTACATAGAGAACATGTAGATGGTTTTTGCATTGTCTCTAGTGACAGCGACTATACAAGGTTAGTTACAAGAATCAGAGAGGCTGGAAAGCTTGTTATAGGAATAGGCGAAAAGAAGACTCCAAAACCTTTTATAGCAGCTTGTAATAAGTTTATTTACATTGAGATTATCGAAGATGCTAGTGAATCGGAAGAGAAAGAGAATATTCAAAAAATAGATAAGGCATTTATATCTACTCTTAAACAGATCGTTGATGATGTTGCTGATGAGAGTGGATGGGCTTTTCTAGGAGATGTAGGCAACTACCTCTCTCGAAGAGAACCTGATTTTGACTCAAGAAACTATGGATTTAAAAAACTTACTACCCTTATCGGCTCTCTCAAAAAAGATTTTGAACTCGATATTCGAATAGCTGAAGGAAGAAAGGGAAGTAAAAATATATTTGTAAAAATCAAGGAAGATAAAACAACTAAACGCTAAAGCGTTTAGTTAGAATCCTTACAGCATTTAATATAGCCAATAATGCAACACCTACGTCGGCAAAAACAGCCTCCCACATTGTTGCCAAACCAAAACCACCAAGAATTAAAACAATAGCTTTTACCCCAAAAGCTAAAGCTATATTTTGATAAACTATTTGCTTCGTTTTATTTGCTATGTTAATTGCTGTTATCAAACGAGAGGGTTGATCTGATTGTATAACAACATCTGCCACCTCTATGGCTGCATCAGAGCCCATTCCTCCCATAGCTACTCCTACATCACTGAGAGCTAGTACAGGTGCATCATTTACGCCATCTCCTACAAAACATAGAGGTTCTCCCTTTCTTTTAGCTTCCTTTACTAATTCAACCTTTTGTTCAGGCAATAGATTACCATAGTAATGATTTATACCTAATTCTTTAGCTGTTCGCTCAACAATAGTCGTTTGGTCTCCACTTAGTAACGCTATATTTAAAATTCCTTTTTTACGTAAATTATCTATTAGGTGTTTTGCATCAGAACGTATAACATCAGCTATCACCAAGTGGGCTACAAATTTTCCATTCTCAGCGAGTAAAATAGTTGTTTCTACATTTTCAGTCAATGAAGAAGGATAGGAAACATTATACTTTTCAAGTAATTTAGCATTTCCCAATAAATAGGTTACTTCTCCATTTTTAGCAAGCATTCCATAGCCTGGAAGCTCTTTAACCGTAGAGAAGGATAGACTATTTTTTTCAACACCTTGCTCCTGGCCATACTGAACAATAGCCTTTGCAATAGGG
>JASLCM010000157.1 GCA_030151845.1 Bacteroides sp. | reverse complement strand
CATAATTTTCGCTTTTTGAATCTATAAATACTTATATTCTTTGAGGTCGCAAAGATATGGATAATCTTTTATATATCACAATGATATTCAGGATTATTTATTTCAAAACACGGATATTTGAATCTCTTTTTTGTACCTTTGCACCAAATTATAGGTATTATATGCAAAAAATAAGGAATATTGCAATTATTGCCCATGTTGATCATGGTAAAACTACACTAGTAGATAGAATGCTACTATCTAGTGATCTTTTTAAAGATAAACAAGGAGACGACTTAATCTTAGATAATAACGATCTTGAACGAGAAAGAGGAATTACCATTCTTTCAAAAAATGTTTCAATTACATATAAAGGTGTAAAGATTAACATTATCGACACCCCAGGGCACAGTGACTTTGGAGGAGAAGTTGAGCGAGTATTAAACATGGCCGATGGATGTATTTTATTGGCTGATGCGTTTGAAGGACCTATGCCTCAGACTCGCTTTGTTCTGCAAAAAGCTCTTGAGATAGGTTTAAAGCCTATCGTTGTTATTAATAAGGTAGACAAGCCTAACTGTAGACCCGAAGAGGTTCACGAAATGGTATTCGATCTTATGTTTAACTTGGATGCAACCGAAGAGCAACTAGATTTCCCTGTCATCTATGGATCGGCAAAGAATGGCTGGATGGGTAAAGACTGGAAAGAACCAACTGGAACAATTACTCCCCTTCTCGATGCAATCATTGAACACATTCCTGCACCTGATAAGATAGAGGGCACTCCTCAAATGCTTATTACCTCTTTAGATTACTCTCCCTACACTGGCAGAATAGCTATTGGCAGAGTACATAGAGGAACATTAAAAGAGGGAATGAACGTTTCACTCTCACGTAGAGATGGCTCTTTTTCAAAAACTAAAATAAAAGAACTTCATGTTTTTAGTGGACTAAAGCATGTAAAAACAGATGAAGTTTCATCGGGAGACATTTGTGCCATTATTGGTGTTGAGGATTTTGAGATTGGAGACTCAATTTGTGATTTTGAAAATCCCGAACCTCTTCCAAGAATTGCTATTGATGAGCCAACGCTAAGTATGTTATTTACCATCAATGACTCACCTTTTTTTGGTCAAGATGGAAAATTTGTAACTTCTAGACACATTCATGAGAGGCTTGAAAAAGAACTAGATAAAAATCTTGCCCTTCGCGTAAAGAAGAGTGATGAAGATGGAAAGTGGGTTGTTTCAGGACGTGGCGTACTCCATCTCTCTGTATTGATAGAGACAATGAGAAGAGAGGGTTATGAGCTACAGGTTGGACAGCCACAAGTAATCTTTAAAGAGATAGAAGGTAAAAGACATGAGCCTATAGAGGAGCTTACTATCAATGTTCCAGAAGAGCATTCAAGCAAAATGATAGACATGGTTTCCCGCCGAAAAGGAGAGATGATCTCTATGGAGGCCTCTGGAGATCGGGTAAACCTTGCTTTTGCTATTCCTTCACGTGGTATCATTGGCTTAAGAACAAATGTTCTAACAGCATCTGCAGGAGAAGCTATTATGGCACACCGTTTCATGGAGTATCAGCCTTACAAGGGAGATATTGATAGAAGAAGTAACGGCTCTTTAATTGCCATGGAAACAGGTACAGCCTTTGCTTATGCTATTGATAAACTCCAAGATCGTGGAAAATTCTTTATTTATCCACAAGAGGAGGTTTATGCAGGACAAGTAGTTGGAGAAAATGCGCATGAAAAAGATCTTGTTGTTAATGTTACTAAATCAAAGAAGTTAACCAATATGAGAGCTTCAGGAGCAGACGATAAAGCTAACTTAACTCCACCCGTACAGTTCTCTTTGGAAGAAGCCTTAGAGTACATTAAAGAAGATGAGTTTGTTGAGATCACTCCAAAACACATGAGAATGAGAAAGATTCTTCTTGATGAAACCGAAAGAAAAAGAGCAAACAAAAACTAACTCTAGCAACATATTACAGAAAAAGGTCCAATATTGGACCTTTTTTTATTTTATATAAACGCTAATCTGCTCGTATGTTTGCACCATTATCTTAACGAGATAACACTGAAAAGCTCCTAACGTTTAGGTGATCTCATAAAGGATAGCTTTGTAGAGTCTACACACTCCACAGCAAAGTAACGCTCATAACTCCAGCTCACAGCATAGTAAACAAGAAATGCGGAAACAAAGCCAGCGATAGAGTCAATTACATAGTGAGCTTGTATGTAGACTGTTGCCCCACAAAGCAAAAGATAAAAAGGTAATAAAAACAGCGTCATCCGTTTACTTACCTTCCAACCCAGCAACATTAAAATCGTGGAGATTCCTACATGAGAGCTAGGAAAAGCTGCCGTAGGCCTTTCCCCCAATTGCTGTGAGTTGTCTACCAACCCATAAAAAAAGCCACCACTCCCTTCTCCTGGTCCTGGAAGCAATTGGTAGTTATGGTTGAAGTAATCTCCTATTGAAGGAAATATTCCAGCCTCAACATTTTCCCAACCTATAGCGGGAAAGTAATATTGCGGACCAGCGACCGGAATAAAAATATACATCAAATAGTAGATAAAAAAGGAGCCCACAAGAATAAAGGCTACCTTTTCAAACTCATAATACCTTTTAAAGAAATAAACCAAAGCCACTAAAAAGATCATTGGGTAGTAGGCAAAGTAACC